>JBDSKH010000247.1:0-5140 GCA_039917005.1 Pseudolysinimonas sp. | reverse complement strand
GCCTGTGCGTGCCCGCAAGCAGCTCGAGGCACGCATCGCCCGGACGGTGGACGACCGCGCCCGGTTCGTGCCGGTCATCAGCCGCAAGGGCGGCGTCGGCGCGACGACGGTCACCGCATTGCTCGGCATGGCCCTCGCCGAGGTGCGCGATGACCGGGTGCTCGCCGTCGACGCCCACCCCGACCGGGGAACCCTGGCCGACCGGGTGACGGAGCCCTCCAGTGGGAGCGTGCGCGACGTCGTGGAGCACGCAGCCGGCATCCGATCGGCCGATGACATGACCGAGCTCGTCGCCCACGACCGCACCAACCTCGAGGTGCTGGCGTCGGACGTCGCGCCAGAGCAGTCGCAGCCCTTCGACGGCGATGACTACAACGTCGTCGCGGATATCGCAGAGCGCTTCTATTCCGTCGTTCTGACCGACGGCGCGAGCGGCGTTCTCGAGCCCGTGATGCAGGCCGCGCTCCAGCGGGCCGACGGTCTCGTCATCGTGTCGGGCGGAAGCGCCGAGGAGGCGCGCCTGGCGTCGGAGATCATCGACTGGCTCGAGGCCAACGAGCTCGAGGACCTGGCCGCCAACGCGATCGTCGTGATCAACACGGCGACGATCGGGACCGTCTTCGACGACCTTCCGCAGATCGAGGCCCATTTCCTCTCGCGGGTCCGGGATGTCGTGCGGGTTCCGTACGACGAGGAGCTCGCCGCGGGCACGCCCGTGCGATTCGGCGCGCTGCGCCCGTTCACACGGGACTCGGCACGCGACCTCGCCGCGCTCGTCATGGACGGCGTGACCGCGACGGCCGACGAGGCCGACGTCCCCGCCGCCGATCACGCCGCATGACGGAGCGGCAGATCCGGCTCTTCGGAGACCCGGTCCTCCGCTCCGCCTCGGATCCGGTGATCGCCCAGCCGGGTGACGCCCGCATCGCCGCGCTCGTCGACGATCTGGTCGATACGGTCACGCCGGCAGGCCGGGCGGGTGTGGCGGCGCCGCAGATCGGCGTCGGGCTCCGAGCGTTCAGCTACAACATCGACGACGTGATCGGCTACGTCATCAATCCCGTCCTCGAGGTCGAGGGCGAACCAGAGCTGGTCGAGGAGGGCTGCCTCTCGGTGCCCGGCTTTTACTTCCCCCGGCTGCGATATCCGCGTGCGCGGGTGACGGGTGTCGACGTCGACGGCAAACCGGTCGAGATCGAGGGCGACGGCCTCATGGCGCAGGCGCTCCAACACGAGACCGACCACCTCGACGGCAGGCTCTACATCGAGGGACTCGAACCCGAGGTCAAACGCGAGGCGATGCGGGCGATCCGCCAGGCGGAGTGGTTCCACCAGTAACGTCGCGCCCTCGCGAATCGCTCAGTGCACCAGCGACTGTCCCTGTGTCGGAGCGTCGGCGTACATGCCTTCGATGGCGTCGGAGAAGTCCTTCAGGATGGGGGCACGCTTGATGCTCATCTTGGGTGTCAGATGGCCACTCGCCTCGGTGAAGTCGGTGGGCAGGATGACGAACTTGCGGATCGACTCCGCGCGCGAGACGCGGGCGTTCGCCGCATCCACCGCTTTCTGCACCTCGGCGAGCACCTTCGGGTTCTTGGTCGCGTCGTCGAGCGACATGTCGCCGGCCTCGCCGTTGTTGTTGAGCCAGACCGGCAGCATCTCCTGATCGAGAGTGATCAGTGCGGCGATGAACGGTTTGCCCTCGCCGACGGCCACGACCTGTCCGACGATCGGATTGGCGCGGATCGGGTCCTCGAGCATTGCCGGCGCGACCTTCTTGCCGCCGGCCGTCGCGATGAGCTCCTTCTTGCGTCCGGTGATCTTGAGGTAGCCCTCGTCGTCGAGCTCGCCGATGTCGCCGGTCTTGAACCATTCGCCCTCGAACGACTCTGCGGTCTCCTTGGGCTTGTTCCAATAGCCGTCGAAGACGTCGACGCCCTTGACCCAGATCTCGCCATCGTCGGCGATCTTGAGGCCGACGCCGGGGATCGCCGGGCCGGTGGTGCCGATCTTGAAACGCGTCGTCAGGTTGACCGTGGCGGGGGCGGTCGTCTCCGTGAGGCCGTAGCCCTCGAGGATCATGACGTTCATGCTGCGGAAGAAGTGGCCGAGCCGCGTGCTCAGCGGCGCTGAGCCGGAGACCGCGTAGCGAACGTTTCCGCCCATGGCCGCCTTGAGCTTGCTCAGCACGAGCCGGTCGAAGAGCGCGAACTGCAGCTTGAGGCCGAGCGGCACGTGGCCGGCGTCGAGGGCCTGCGAGTGGGCGACCGCGACATCCGCGGCCCGGCGGAAGATCTTGCCCTTGCCCCCCGCCTCCGCCTTCTGCTCGGCCGAGTTGTAGACCTTCTCGAACACGCGCGGAACGGCCAGCAGGAAGGTCGGCTTGAAGCTGCCGAGCGAGGGCAGCAGCTGCTTGGTGTCGGCCTGGTGGCCGACCTTGACGCCGCCGTGAATCGAGAGCACCGAGATGAAGCGCGCGAAGACGTGCGCCGTCGTGATGAAGAGCAGCGTCGTCGATTGCGGGTTGACGACGTCGCTCATGGCGACGGCGGCATTGCGGCAGGTCTCGACGAAGTTCGAGTGGGTCAGGATGCAGCCCTTGGGCACTCCGGTCGACCCCGAGGTGTAGATGAGGGTCGCGAGATCCTTGCCCACCGCCGCGGAGCGGCGCGTCTCGACCTCGGCGTCGCTGATTCCGCTTCCGTCCGTGGCCAGCTTCTCGATGTCGCCGTTGCCCATCTGCCAGACCTTCGCGACCTGGGGAACCTCGCTGGCGATCTCGTCGAAGCGCGTGAAGTGCTCGGCGGTCTCGAGGATGATCGCCGTGGCACCGGAGTCGGTGAGGATGTACTGGATCTGCGACGGCGCGGAGGTCTCGTAGATCGGAACCAGGACGGCGCCCGCGTACCAGACCGCGAAGTCGATCAGCGTCCACTCGTAGCGCGTCTTGCACATGAAGCCGATCTTCTCGCCGGGCTTGATGCCGGCGGCGATGAGACCCTTCGCGAGGGCGACGACCTGGTCGTTGAACTCACGGGCCGTCACATCCGTCCAGCCGCCGTCGGCGGTCGGAAGCGAGAAGAGGGCGCCGTCCGGCGTCTGGGCGACGCGGTCGACCAGCAGGTCGGTCACATTGGCCTTCGGATCGGCCTCGACGACGGCAGGTGTGAAGTACTCGTTCACGGCAGCTCCTTTGATACGCGTGGGCGGGTGACTCCCACTGTAACCGTTTGCCTTGGCCCCTAAACTCTGAACCCGTGCATGCCATCGGGATCGACATCGGCGGGACCAAGATCGCGGGCGCCCTCGTCAGCGAGGCGGGTGAGATCCTGCGTCTGGAGAAGCGTTCGACGCCGGCGGGCGATCCGGTTGCCATCGTCGACCTGGTCGTCTCCCTCATCCAGGATCTGCGCGACGGCGAGGACATCGCGGCCGCAGGGGTGGCCGCCGCCGGGTTCATCGACAACACCCAGTCGATCGTCTATTACGCGCCCAACATCAACTGGCGCAGCGAGCCCTTCCGTCAGCACATCTCCGACCTGCTGCCGGGGCTCGACATCACCATCGACAACGACGCCAACGCGGCGGGATGGGCCGAATACCGGTTCGGTGCGGGCCGGGGTGCGACGGACATGACGCTCCTGACGATCGGCACGGGGGTCGGGGGAGCCGTCGTCGCCGACGGCAAACTGTTCCGCGGCGGATTCGGCGCGGCCGGCGAGATCGGGCATCTCCGGGTGGTCCCCAACGGTCTCCCGTGCGGATGCGGAGCACGAGGCTGCATCGAACAGTACGGATCCGGCCGCGCACTGCTCCGCATGGCGAACGAGATTGCGGATGCCGGCGGCATCGGCACGAATCTCGCGGAGGCACGGGCTGCGAACGGCGGCGTGCTCTCCGGCACCGACGTCGCGGCGCTGATCGAGGATCACGACCCCGGTGCCCTTGCCGCTCTCCGCGAGCTCGGCGGCTGGCTGGGTCAGGCGTGCGCATCCATCGGGGCGGTTCTCGATCCGCAGCTGTTCGTGTTCGGCGGTGGCGTCGCGGTCGCGGGGGAGCTGCTGCTCGAGCCCATCCGCGAGGCGTACCTGTCGCATCTCCCGGCACGCGGGTTCCACCCCGAGCCGGTCTTCACCACCGCCGTGCTGGTGAACGATGCCGGCGTGGTCGGGGCTGCCGACCTCGCACGGGTGCATCAGCACGGGTAACGACGAGATCACGGTTCGCTAGGCTGGGCTCTGCCTCGTCAGGCCCCTCGGAAGGTCGCTCGCTTGCTCTACTGGTTTCTCAAGAACCTGATCATCGCGCCGTTCGCGTTCTCCGTGTTCCGGCCGTGGGTGCGCGGGCGCGAGAACGTGCCCGAGAAGGGCGCCGTGATCTACGCGAGCAACCACCTGTCCTTCATCGACTCGGTGTTCCTGCCGATCGTCGTCGACCGGCCGATCAGCTTCCTCGCGAAGAGCGACTACTTCACGGGCAAGGGATTCAAGGGTGCGTTCCTGCGCTGGTTCTTCCTGGCCATCCACCAGCTCCCGATCGACCGCTCCGGTGGCAAGGCGTCTGAGGCGTCGTTGAACTCCGGTCTCGAGCACCTCGCCCAGGGCGGCCAGCTCGGCATCTACCCGGAGGGCACGCGCAGCCCCGACGGTCGCCTCTATCGAGGTCGCACCGGCGTCGCGCGCATGATCCTCGAGGCGGGCGTGCCCGTCATCCCGGTCGCCATGATCGACAGCGAGAAGGTCATGCCGGTCGGCGCGAAGATCCCGAAGGTGCGCCGGGTCGGCGTCGTCTTCGGCGACCCGCTCGACTTCTCGCGGTTCGACGGGATGGAGGGCGATCGTTTCGTGCTGCGGTCGATCACCGACGAGATCATGTACGAGCTCGCCCGCCTCAGCGGCCAGGAATACGTCGACGTCTACGCCTCGTCGATCAAGCGCGAGAAGCCCGTGAAGAAGCGCCGGCGCACGGCCAAGCGTCCGGCTCCGCGGGCGACAGCAACAGTCTGAACGCGCTGCGCGCTGGAGCTTAGAGCGGGGCCCATTTCTGGGCGCCGCCGCGACGCCAGCGCCGACGCCCGTCCCGGGTGTCGGAGAAAAGCTGCGAGGATTGTCCCGTGGTAGACCCGTCAGAGACCATCGTG
>JBDSKH010000246.1:0-3765 GCA_039917005.1 Pseudolysinimonas sp. | reverse complement strand
GTCGGCGGCAGGACCGACGCCGCGCCGATCGATGCGGCGGCGGCGACGGCCAGCAGGACGCCGCCGGCCACCAGGTTGCGGACGCCGAATCCGGAATCGACGACGGCTTCGGTGATCGCCGGGTCGGTGGCGCGGGTGAGGGTCCGGATCGACTCTCGGCGCTTGCGCCAGCGGCGCCAGATCAGCCACAGCAGGACGACGGCGAGCAGGCCGAGCGCCCACGGAACGGGCCACGGCACCGTCTCGGGCCCGAACGCGATCCCCACGATGAACAGGGCGACAGGCGGAACCACGCCGAGCTCGCCCCAGCGCGCCCGGAGCGCGACGGTCAGGGCGACGATCGTGCTGGTCAGCACGAGGACGAACGCCGGCACCAGCAGGGCCTGGTAGTCGCCGACGGGCAGCGCGATGGTCAACAGCTGCTTCCAGCCGAGCGCGACCCCCGCGAGCAGCGCCCGGATGCCGTCGAGACTCGGCAGGACGCCCGCGATGGCCTGGCCTGGCACGGCGAGCGGCACGCCCGCGAGCAGCAGCACGGCGAAGCCGGCCAGGATGACGACGAACGACTTCCACCGGAACAGGGCGCCCAGGATGGCGACGATCGATCCGAGCACCGTCGTGACGGCGACCAGGACGATGAACTGCGGATCCTGGTAGATCGGCCAGAGCGCGAGGGCCGCGATCGCGGTCGCAGCCCAGAGCATCAGGGTGTTGACGGCGATGAAGCCGGCGGAGGGCCGGCGGACGACGGGGGCGATGGTGCTCATGCGACCGCTGCCGTCCGCGCGAGCGCGATGCGCAGGTCCTCCAGGTAGCCGATGGTGAGCACGCTGAGGCCGGCGACGCGGCGGAAGCCGGGGACGGCATCCGGATCGCACACGATCGCGACGACCTCGACGCCCAGCGGGAAGGAATGCGATGACGCCCGCAACTCGGCGGCGGTCGTGCGCGAGCCGCAGACCAGGAACGCGACCGAGATTCCGTCCACGTCGTCGGCGGCGACGCGCGCGATGTCGCGGATGTTGAGGGCCGCCGAGGAGACGTCGACGACGGCGAGCTCGTCGAGGAGGCGCGAGGGAACGTGGGTGGCGAGGGCGCGCACGGCGAGCATCTTGCGCTTGGCGAAGTCGGGGGTGACGGTACTCACGACGACGGACACCGTGCGCCCGTCCCGGATGGCGCGGACTCCCAGGCTGCCCGCGACGCTCACGGCGAGCTCGAACTCCTCCTCGCTGGCGTAGTCGCCGGTGGCCAGAGTCAAAGCGACGACGAGGTGGCTGCGGCGCGTCTGCTCGAACGTGCGCACCATGAACTTGCCGGTCTTCGCCGTCGACTTCCAGTGGATGTAGCGGCGCTCGTCCCCGTTCTGGTACTCCCGGAGGGCGTGGAACGCGACGTCGCTCGAGGTCAGGTCGCGCGTGGGCGTGCCCTCGAGGTCGCGGATCAGCCCCGTGCTCGTGCTCGGCACACCGATGGTGCGCGGGTGCACCACGAGCTCGGCGGAATCGGTCCAGACGACTTCGCGGCGTGCGAGGCCGACCGGGTCGGCGCGAACGGTGCGGACGGGGCCGACCGAGACGATGCCGCGCCTGACGGTCGGGATCACGAAGTCGTGGTGGTATTCGCCGCCACCTTTGAGGCCCGGCATGGCGAGCTCGGCCAGACCGGCACCGACCGGGATCTCGACCTTCACGCCGAGCGCCCGGCGTCGCCGGGGGTTGGTCACGTTGATGCGCCCGCGCGCCGGATCACCCACGACCACGCGGCGGTGCGGCAGGTTCAGCTCGACCGTGAACGGCGAGCGGCCGATGAGGTAGACGGCGGCTACGGCGACCAGCACCACGCAGGCCCAGCCGACGGCGACGAGCTCGACCCACCCGAGGCGATAGCCGACCAGGAGCGACACCGGGATGACGCCGAGCATCACCCAGCCGAGCGGGGTGATGACCGCGGCGATCCGCGAGAACACCCGTGCGATCGCCGAGCCGACGGCCGCTCCCACCCGCACCAGCAGCACGATCGTGTCGGCGAGCACGCCCGTGCGCGCGCCCACGAGGCGGGTGCGCGTGTTGGTGAGGCCCGCGAGGTCGTCGCGGGTCTGCGTGCTGTGCTCTCCGGAGATCGCGGTGCGCGACAACGGCCCGGTGGACCGGGGCGTGCGCTGCGGGATGGGGTTCGGGGTCGTCACACGGCTTGCCGATCGCTCGGGGGCGAGGTCTCGAGCAGCAGCTGCCCGATGACGCTCGACGGGGTGACGCCGTCGAACTCGGCCTCGGGATCGAGGATGATGCGGTGGGCCAGCACGGGCTCGGCGAGCGACTTCACGTCGTCGGGCACGACGTAATGCCTGCCGCTCGCAGCGGCCAGGGTCTTCGCGCTGCGGACGAGCGCCAGGGCTCCGCGGACGCTCACGCCGAGACGGACCTCGGTGGCCGACCGCGTCGCGTCGACGAGACGCGACACGTAGTCGTTGACGCTCGGGTCGACGTGGACGGTGCGGGCGAGCTGGGCCATCTCGAGCACGGCGTCGGCCGTGACGACCGGCGGGATGGTGGTCTCGTGGGCTTTGACGCCGGCGCCGTCGAGGATCCGGAGGGTCGACGCGTGGTCCGGGTATCCGATGGAGGCTTTGAGCAGGAACCGGTCGAGCTGCGCCTCGGGAAGGCGGTAGGTGCCGGCCTGCTCGATCGGGTTCTGCGTCGCGATGACCATGAAGGGCAGGCCGACGTCGTGGCTCTCTCCGTCGACGGTCACCTGGCCCTCCTCCATGACCTCGAGCAGCGCCGCCTGGGTCTTCGGGCTGGCGCGGTTGATCTCGTCGGCGAGCACGATGTTGGCGAACACCGGCCCGCGGTGGAAGTCGAACGCGCCGGAGCGCTGGTCGTAGATGCTGACGCCCGTGATGTCGCCGGGCAGCAGGTCGGGCGTGAACTGGATGCGGCTGGCCGAGCCCGCCACGCTCTGCGCGATGGCCCGCGCGAGCGACGTCTTGCCGGTCCCGGGGAAGTCCTCCAGCAGGAGGTGGCCCTCGCTGAAGAGCGCGACGAAACCCAGGCGCACGACGAAGGTCTTGCCGAGCAGCACCTGCTCGACTCCTGCCACCAGGCGGCCGAAGGCCTCCTGGAAGGCGGTGGCCTGTTCGGGAGTCATGGTCATCGGGTCTGTCCTTTGTTGTGCGGGTCCGGGCGGGGAATCAGAACTGATTCCATGCGTACGATCTGGAGTAGGTGGTTCCGTTGGCGGTGACGGTGACCACCAGGTCGGGGTAGTCCTGTCCGATGACGCCGCCTTCGACCTCGCACTGGTTCGGTGTCGAGGGGTCGTCGTCGGGGCCGCAACTGGTGCTCACATCGGCGTAGCCGGCACCGGAGGGCAGCGAGCCCCAGGTCCAGTAGCCGGGTGAGTTCAACGGCGACCCGCCGTCGTCGACGACGACCGCCTGCAGGCCACCGGGCGTCGAGTTGTTCACCGGCACGCCGAGCGGGAACGAGGGCGACCAGTCCACGCTGCAGAGGGTGGCCTCCGGGTACGCCTTGCAGGCCTTCACCTGCACGGCGACCGAGTTGCCGTACTGCGAACCGTTGCCCGTCGTGAGGAAGGTACCCGGGCCGACGACGCCGCTCTGGGACTGGTCGGTTGTGCCGCCGATGAGGCGGTACACGAACGTGTCGGCGTCGGTGGAGCCCGATCCGATCGTGAACCCGTCGAGGCGGAAGTCCCACGTGCCGGAGCCGGTCTGCAGCGGGCCGGCGGCCGACACGTCCG
>JBDSKH010000245.1:0-2935 GCA_039917005.1 Pseudolysinimonas sp. | reverse complement strand
GTACCCGATCGTGACCTGGGTCTTGCCGTCGGGACGCAGCCAGTCGACCTCGCCGGCGTGCCGTGCTTCAGCCAGACGTTCGGACAGCCGGTGCGCCAGCCAGATCGGCAGCGGCATCAGTTCGGGGGTCTCGCGCGTGGCGTAGCCGAACATCAGGCCCTGGTCGCCGGCGCCCTGGTGGTCGAGTGCGTCGCTGCTCGACCCCTCGCGGGACTCGAACGCGTCATCGACACCCTGCGCGATATCCGGAGACTGCGCACCGATAGAGATGGAGACACCGCACGAGCGGCCGTCGAACCAGACGTCGGAGGAGTCGTAGCCGATGCCCGTGATGCGATCACGCACGATGGTCGGGATGTCGACGTAGCCGCTGGTGGTGACCTCGCCCGCGACGTGCACGAGCCCCGTGGTCACGAGGGTCTCGACCGCGACGCGTGCCGCCGGGTCGACCGTCAGCAGCGCATCGAGGATCGAGTCGCTGATCTGATCGCAGATCTTGTCGGGATGCCCTTCGGTCACCGATTCCGAGGTGAAGAGACGGAGGGAATCTGACACGGTGGCCTTTCGGTGGGGGTTTCGCTCAGCTGAGGACATCAAGAATACGGTCGGCGACCGACGCCTTCGACCCGTCGGCCTCGGCCACTATATCTCCGGCCGTATCGAGCACGACGATTTCGTTACGGTCGGTGGCGAAGCCCTCGGACCAGCCGACCCTGTTGACGACGAGGAAGTCCACGCCCTTGCGTGCCGCCTTCGCGCGCCCCAGTTCGAGAAGCGCCTCGCGATCGGGCTCGGTCTCCGCCGCGAAACCGACGATGACCTGGCCGTCGCGTCGCGCGGCGGTCAGCTCCTTCAGGATGTCGGGGTTCTTCACGAGGTGCAGGTCGAGCGTGTCGCCCTGCTTCTCCTTCTTGATCTTCGCGTCGGCCACGCTCTCGGGGCGGTAGTCGGCCACGGCCGCCGCCATGATGATGGTGTCCACCTGCCCCGCCGCGAGCAGCGTCGCCTCCTGCAGCTCGAGGGTGGTCGAAACGTGCACGACCTCGACGCCGAAGACGCCGTCGGAGGCGAGCACGCCCTCCTCGATGTTGGCGACGACGAGGGTGACCTCGGCGCCGCGTGCCGCCGCCGCCCGGGCGAGGGCGACGCCCTGCTTTCCGCTCGAGCGGTTGCCGATGAAGCGGACGGGGTCGAGCGGCTCACGCGTGCCGCCCGCGGTGATCAGGATGCGACGGCCGGCCAGGTCGCGCGGCCCAACGACCGCGAGTGCGGCGGCCACGATCTCGTCGGGCTCCGCCATGCGTCCCGGGCCCGAGTCGGACCCGGTGAGCTGACCGCTCCCCGGCCCGACGATGTGCGCCCCGCGCTCGACCAGCAATGCGACGTTCGCCACCGTCGCGGGATGCTGCCACATCTCGGTATGCATGGCAGGAGCGAGCACGAGCGGCGCCTTCGAGGCCAGCACCGTGTTGCCGAGCAGGTCGTCGGCGAGGCCGGTCGCGAGCTTGGCGAGGGTATGCGCCGTCGCCGGGGCGATCACGATGAGGTCGGCGCGCTGGCCGAGAGCCACGTGGCGGACCTCCGCGACGCCCTCGTAGAGCTCTGAGTGCACCGGATTGCGGCTGATCGCCTCGAGAGTCGGCCGTCCGACGAAGCGCAGGGCAGCATCCGTCGCCACCACCTGGACGTCGTGACCCTCGAGAACCAGCGCGCGGACCACGCCGACGGCCTTGTACGCGGCGATGCCGCCGGTGATGCCGACGACGATGTTCACAGCGATGTGGCCGCGGAGGTGGCTACGGAGCGACGGGCTCGTCGAGCGGCTTGAGAACGAGCTTGTCTTCGTTGATCTCGTGGAGCGCGACCGACAGCGGCTTGTCGTCGATCGTCGAGTCGACCAGCGGACCGACGTTGTCGAAAAGCGAGCCCTCGTGGAGGTCGGCGTAGTAGTCGTTGATCTGACGCGCTCGCTTGGAGGCGAAGATCACCAGCTGGTACTTGGAATCCACCTTCGAGAGCAGGTCGTCGATGGGCGGGTCGATGATGCCGGAGTTCTTGTCGGCCATGGGATGTCCCTTTCTGGGATGTCTGCGTGCGCTAGTCGGTGATCGTCCGCGGAGAGACCCCGTCAGCAGGCACTGCGAGCAATTCTACGACCTCTTGCGCCGCCTGGCCGACCTCGTGGTTGACGACCTTCACATCGAACTCGTCCTGGGCCCGCAATTCAATGCGCGCGGTGGCCAGGCGCCGGGACTGCTCGACGGAGTCCTCGGTGCCGCGGCCGACCAGCCGGCGCACCAATTCGTCCCAGGTCGGGGGCAGCAGGAAGACCAGCAGGGCCTCCGGCATCGCCGCCCGCACGGCGCGGGCACCCTGAAGATCGATCTCGAGCAGGACGCTCTTGCCCAGGGTGAGCGCGGCGTCGATCGGAGGCCGCGGCGTGCCGTAGCGATAGGCGTTGTGAACGGTCGCGTACTCCAGAAACTCGCCGCGCTCGATCAGGTCGTCGAACTGGACGTCCGAGAGGAAGTAGTAGTGCTCCCCGTCCACCTCGCCGACGCGCGGCGGCCGGGTCGTGGCCGACACGCTGAGCGACACGCCCGGATAGTTCTCCCTGATGTACCGGGACACCGACCCCTTGCCGACGGCGGTGGGGCCGGCGAGCACGACCAGACGGCTCTTGGTGCGCGTTCCCCCCTCGCGGTGGAGGAGGTAGTCCCGGAACTTGTCGCGCTGCCGGATGCCGAGGCCGCCGACGCGCTTCGACTGCGCGATGCCGAGCTGCGCCATGACTTTGTCGGCGCGGGTGGGTCCGAGACTCGGGATGCTCATCAGCAGCTCGCGGACGCGGAGGGTCGCCTCGGGAGCCGTCGACGGGCCACTCCAGGCGGCTTCGGCGACCTCGAGTGCACGACGCTCGCGTGCCGCCACCGAC
>JBDSKH010000244.1:0-7757 GCA_039917005.1 Pseudolysinimonas sp. | reverse complement strand
CGTCACCAAAGCGCCGGTCGCTACGGTCACGGCGGCGAAAAACCCCCGGCGGCTGACGGCCGCCCGCGGATCGGGCGGCCGAGGCGCCGGGTTCTTGTCGACCCACTCGAAGATGCGACCGGTGATGCCGGCGTTCTGTGAAATCCCGGTGCGGCGACGCAACTCATCGCGGTCACCGAACTCGGCATCCGGGTCGCTGTCGGACTCGAGTTCGCGCAGGATCCCCGCGGAGACGTACGCGTCGCGCTTGCGCCAGTACCGCGCGATGACCGGCAGTTTCACCGCGATATGGATGGCCAGCGACCCGATCACCACGTACGACAACGCAAAATGCACATGCCGAAAGGAGAACGGGAACAGCAAATAGAACTGGTATGTGTTCAGCAAGCCGATCGTGATTTGCACGAGCGACGCGGCCACGAACAGAGCGATCGAAGCGCGCTCCACCAGGTGGGCGAGCGAGCGCACCGGCGGCGTCTGGAACAGCTGGGGAAACACAGCGTAGAGCTTGGCGAAGATCAGCGGGAAACACGCGATGCCCGCCGTGATGTGCAGCCCCTGGGTCACCTGATAGAGCCAGATCGGGCGGTTCGGGAACACCATCCACGGAGCCGGATCCTGCAGAAAGTGGCTGTAGATTCCGGTGGCGAAGCAGATCAGAAACGCGCCGGCGAGCAGCCTCCCCAGCACGACGGCCGTGCGGGCGTTGCGCGATGGCGTGATGAGCGCGTGCCGGAACTGGTGCAGAACCCGTTGCATGCGCCACATGAGATGCACGTCAGACCTCCGGGTTCGACACTACGAGCGGGGCGCGGCTGACGCTCCCACTCAAATGTGACGGGGTGCAGACAACTGCCGTGCGCTAGGCGGCCAGTGGCGCGTGGCGCGGAAGGCGCACATCGAACCGGCAACCGCCCGGCACGTTCTGAACAGTGATCTGGCCAGAATGCGCCTCGACGATTCCCTGCACGATCGCGAGGCCCAGCCCTGCCCCGGCGGACGTGCCCTCGAGCTGCTCCGGCGTGCGCGACGGCGTCGCGCGCCACCCCGCCTGGAAAATCTTCGACAGGTCCTTTTCGGGGATGCCGCCCCCGGCATCCTCTACCGTCAACACGACGTGACGCTCGCCTTCGTGCCGGGCCGTCACAGAGATCTCGCTGCCCGCCGGGGAGTGCTGGATGGCGTTCATCAGCAGATTGCCGATGACCCGTGCCAGCTCCCGCGGGTCGCCCACCACGGTGAGTTCGCCGCTACTGACTTCGTTCAGGCGTATGGACCGGGCGCTGGCGAGGGCGCCCAGCTCGGTCACCGCGTCACTGACCAGGTCGTACAGCGACACCGGTTGCATGCTGAGCGACAGGCTGCCGGAATGGATCTTCGACAACTCGAACAGGTCATCCACCATGGCCGAGAGGTGATCGACCTGCGACCGCATCTGCCGGTGGAACCGTTGCGGGTCGTCGGCCATATCGTCTTCGAGCGCCTCGGCCATCGCCCGCAATCCGGCAAGCGGCGTGCGCAGGTCATGCGAGATCCAGGCAACCAGTTCGCGGCGCGAGGCGTCGAGGGTGGCCACCTCGTCGCGCGCCTCCGCGAGTTTGCGACTCGTTCGTTCGAGTTCGTCGGCCAGGCCGGCCATCTCGGCCGTCCCCGCGGAACGGGGGTCGGCATCCAGTCGCTCACCGTCGCCGAGAGCCCTCGTCATCGACCGCAACCGCGCGCTGTTACGCGTGAACGCACGGCCGAGCACCAACGCCACCCCGATCGAAACCACCGCCGAGACGCCGGCAACCCAGAACATCACGGTCAGGTCGTGAGAGGACACGTACATCGCCTGGGCGACAGCCGTCATGCCCACCGCAACCGAAAGGATCGCCGACACGACCAGCACGCACACCTGCACGAGCATCGACGAGCGACGGGTCAACCGAAGAACTGCGAGGCCCGCGGCACCGACCCCGACCGAGCAGGCGAGCGCGATCGATATGACGATGATCAGATCGGAGATGGGGATCATCAGGGGGTTCCTTCGAGGTCGAGCCGGTAGCCGACGCCCCACACAGTGACCAGGATGACCGGATCGGTGGGGTCATCTTCGATCTTCTCGCGCACGCGCCGCACGGTGACCGTCACGGTCGAGAGGTCGCCGAATTCCCAGTGCCATACGGCGCGCAGCAATTGCTCCCGGTTGAACGCCTGGCGGGGATGCTTGAGCAGGAACGAGAACAGGTCGAACTCGCGGGCAGATAGTGACAGCTCGCGGCCGTCGCGGCGAATGATGCGCGCGGCCGGATCGAGCGAAAAGGGGCCGAGGTCGAACGCCGCCTCTGGCGTTAGTTCGTTGACGCTGCGGCGCAGGATCGACTGCACCCGGAGCACGAGTTCACGCGGCGAGAACGGCTTGGTCAGGTAATCATCGGCGCCGGCCTCGAGACCGTCGATGCGGTCATCGGTCGACGACAGCGCGGTGAGCAGGATGATGGGGACGGCCGACTCGGCACGGATGCGGCGGCAGACCTCCGCCCCGTCGATTCCGGGCAGCATCCGGTCGAGCACGATCAGATCGGGGCTGGACGATGCCGCGAGTTGGAGGGCAGTGAATCCGTCTGCCGCGGCGGTGACGACGAACCCGGCGCTACGCAGGTAGGTGCTGGCGACCTCCAGCACGGTCGGATCGTCTTCGACGATCAGCACACGTCGATCGGCCAGCTCACGATTCTGCTGGGACACCACGGCCGGAGAACTCACACCTCAGAGTAGGTTCGCCCGCGCCGCGGCGATACATTTGCCGGGCAACGCACGGCGACCGTTCGCGTTTCGTAAGAATCAGCGGCCCCGCCCGATCGTCGCGGTTCGTACTGTCGAATGATGGTCCCGACCTCCGCCGAACCGCTCGTCGCGAGCACGTTCGGATCGGGGGCGCGGGAACCATACGACCACGCGCTTCGCGACCCCGCTCGCAGCCTTTACCTGCGTGAGGCCGGCTCCGAGCCCTCGGCCGACGCCGTGCGACTGGAAATCGAGCGCTTCTTGGCCGGTGCCGACGATGGCGACGCAGCCGCGCTCGACGACGCGACCGGGCCGGTGCTCGATATCGGATGCGGCCCGGGCCGCATGGTCCACGCGGCGATCATGGCGGGGCATCTGACGCTCGGCATCGACATCTCGACGACCGCTGTGCGGCTCGCGCAGGAGCACGGCCTACCCGTGCTGCAACGTTCGGTGTTCCAGGATCTGCCCGCCGAGGGCGACTGGGGAACCGCGCTGCTCATCGATGGCAACGTCGGCATCGGCGGCGACCCGCAGGCTCTTCTCACGCGCTGCAGCGAGCTGGTGCGAGACGTCGATGGACGCATCTTCGTCGAGACGCATCCGGTGCCCTCGCACGACAGGATGCACACCGGAGTCGTATTCGATGACCTCGAGCGCGAGAGCCTCCCTTCTCCGTGGGCCGAGGTCGGGGCGATTGCGCTGCGCCGCTACGCGAGCTTGGCCGGCCTCCACCCGGTACGCGAGTGGATGTCGCACGGCCGGTCATTCACCGAGCTCCGGCGCGGCTGACCGTGCGGTCCACGCGATCGAAAGCAGCGTGGTGGGGAGTCGCGGTCGCGCTCACGCTGATCGCGGCGGCCAGCCTCATCCCGTTGCTGTCCGGCTGGGACGTGCGGGTCGACTTCCCGCCCTTGCACGCCGAGTGGGATCCGAGGGTCGGGTTCGGGACCATTCCTGCCGTGCTGCTCGCCGTCCTTGCGTGCCGATTCGCGATCGACTTGGCTCGACGGTTGCCGTGGCGCGTGTTGTTACTCTTCGCCATCGCGGCGAGCGCCGCCTGGATGATCTCCCTCGCGCTGGTAGATGGAGTAGGCGGTCTCGGGAGTGTGCTGGACAAGTCGAGCGAGTACCTGGGCACGGCCCGCTCGGTGACCGACGTATCGGAGACCATCCACGAGTACATCTCTCGCATCCCGCTCGATTCCGCCCATAACTGGCCGGTCCATCTCGCCGGGCATCCGCCGGGTGCGCTCCTCTTCTTCGTCGGTCTCGTACGCGTGGGGCTAGGTGGCGCCACCGCCGCGGGTTTGGCGGTGATCGCGATCGCGGCGACTACCCCGGCGGCGGTGCTCGTCACCCTGCGCCGCCTCGGTGCCGAAACGGAGGCGCGCGCGGCAGCACCGTTCTTGGTGTTCGGCTCCGCCGCGATCTGGATGGCGGTGTCCGCCGATGCGGCGTTCGGCGCGGTCGCCGCATGGGGGCTCTGCTGCCTCACGATATCGGCCACCTCGAAGCGTGTCGCCGCCGTGATCGGCTGGGGCGCCGCATCCGGGCTGCTGCTCGGGTACTGCGTCATGCTGTCGTACGGGCTGCCCCTCCTCGCGGTTCTCGCTATCGCGATTCTCTTGATGGCGCGGACGTGGCGGCCGCTGATCGGTGCGGTGCCGGCGGCGCTCGCGGTGGTGCTCGGCTTTGCTGTCGCCGGGTTCGCATGGTGGGACGCCTACCCGATCCTGACCGAGCGCTACTACGACGGGATCGCCGCCCATCGGCCCTACGGTTACTGGATCTGGGGCAACCTCGGGGCACTCGCCGTCAGCGCGGGGCCGATTGCAGGGGCGTCGGTCGCGGTCGCGCTCACGCGACTTCGCGGTATCCGCACCCTCGATCAGCCGAACCGCGTGGCTCTCATGCTGGTCGCGGCCGCCGCCTTCAGCATCCTGATGGCCGACCTCTCGGGGATGAGCAAGGCAGAGGTCGAGCGCATCTGGCTACCGTTCGTGCCCTGGCTGCTTCTCGGGACGGCGCTTCTGCCCGAGCGCTGGCGACGATTCGGCCTGATCGGTCACATCGGGTTCGCCCTGATCGTGGAGCACCTGCTCGACACCACCTGGTGAATCGATGCACAGCTGAACCGTCCGCAACTTTCCGCTGATGATCTCTACGCGTGAGTTTTCACTGGTGCGAGTACCTCCAACGGAAGCCCGCGAGCTTCAGTGCCGAACTTCCACCAGATCGCACCTGCGACAGCGCCGATCAGCCAGAACAGCCCGAGGATGCCGAACATCACCCCCACGCCCCACGCCGTCGCGGTGACAGCGAGGGCAACTTGCCCGATGATCGCCCCGACTCGTCCCACTGCAACGCTCGCGCCGATGCCCGTCGCGCGCAGGCGGGTGGGGAAAAGTTCAGAGAAGGTCGGATAGGCCGATACCCATGCGCAGGTGGCAAAGAACGCTGCGACGGTGAACGCGATCAGAACGATGACCGCTGAACCTGTCCCCGCGGCGAGGGCGCAACCGATCATGCTCACGGCAGCCGCCGTGTACGAGAACGTAACGGTCGGCTTTCGGCCCAGTCGGTCGAGCGCAAACGAGACCCCGATGCCGCCGGCGAGTGCGCCGAAGTTGGCGATGAGGAAGTAGTACGGCAACACCCCACCTTCGACCGGAACAGCGCCAGTGGATGCCGAGAAGACGAGGATGCTCATCGCGGTGAAGAGTCCGTAGTAGCCGGCTGCCTCGGAGAAGTCCAGCGCCATTCCAAAGAACAGCCGACCACGGTAGTTGGTCCACAATTCCCGAAGCCGGGAACGACCGGTGCTCATGCCCGCAGTGTCCGTGTAGCCGGTGGTGCTGGCGAGACCTGTGATGGTTTCAATGACCGCGTCAGCTTCTTGATGGCGGCCCTTCGACGCCAACCACCGCGGCGATTCGGGAATCAGCCGTCGCGCCGCCAGCCCGTATACCGCGCTGATGACACCAAAAAGGAGGGTGTAGCGCCAAGTGAGCCCGAGAGTCGAGATGATGACGATCGACACCAAGCTGGCGAGGATTCCGCCGACAGCCCAGAAGCTCATGACCAGGCCATTGCTACGCCCGCGATTGCGCGCAGGGGTGAATTCCGAGATGGCGGATGTCACCGCCGAGTATTCACCGCCGACTCCGAGGGCGGTGATGAATCTGAACAGGATGAAGAGTGTGAAGTCGGGCGCGGCCGCCGTTGCGATGGCGGCTACCGAATAGAGGATGAGCGTGGCGACGAAAAGTCGCTTGCGGCCGATCCGATCTGCCAGGTAGCCGAACCCCAGTGCGCCGAGGGCAATCCCGCCGAACCACACAATGTTGATCCACACCGACTCGACGCTGCCGAGGTCGAATTCCTGTTGGATGCCGGGGATCACGGAACCGATGATCTGCACCTCAAAGGCGTCCAGCATCCACCCGATTCCGAGGGCAATCGCAATGCGAGTGTGGATCGGCCGCCAGGCCGATGCATCCAGTCGAGTCGTCATAGTTTTCTCCTCCTGATGCGGCCTCACAGAACGTCTGCTCTGCCTGATAGTTGCAGCAGGGGGGTCGCGGGTCGTAGTCCACGGGAACAGCCGTAATGGTTCCGTAAGACTTTGAATCGGGCCGCTGCGCCAAAGCGGGATTGAATGACCAGAGTGGGAAGGAGCGCCATGGATACGACTGCCCGCATAGACGGCGGCCTTGCGGACCGATCTCGACTCCGTGAAGTCTCTCTGGCCGCACTCCGCATTGGCATTGCCGCACTCTGGATCCAGAACGCGAGCTGGAAGGTGCCGCCCGATTTCGGCGCGATCGCAGATAGGGGCCTCTACTTTTGGGCGAGTAAGGCGGTCGAGTATCCGGTGCTGGCCCCCTTTTCGAGCTTTGTCAAGGCAATCGTGCTGCCCAACATCGCGATCTTCGGTTGGGTGACTCTTCTGACAGAGGCGGCATTGGGGGCATTCCTGCTGATAGGACTCGCGACCCGATTCTGGGCTCTCGTGGGTATTGCCCAGACCTTCGCGATCATGTTGTCGGTGTTGAATGCGCCACACGAGTGGCACTGGTCGTACTACCTGATGCTGCTCGCGCACATCGTGCTGTTCGGCACCGCGGCGGGAAGAAGCTTCGGACTCGACGGTGTATTCAGGCCGATCTGGAGCGAGTCCCACGCGCGCGTCCCGGCGATCATGCTGAGGGTGTCCTGATGTCTCCGACTCTGTACCGCGCGACTCTGCACCGCGCGACACTTGCGCTGGGGATCGCCGCGGTCGCCAGTTGCGGGTTCGCCCTTACCGCAGGGCTGGGTGAAACCTTCAACCTCGTCCACGTGGGCGGCGCCAGCATCGCTGTACTTGCCGCGTTCGGAGTTCTGGCGATAGTCGCCGGGGCACGTGAACTGCCCGGCCTGGGGCTTGTCGCCGGCGTCGGCTTCGTCGCTTGTGCAGTTGTGCAACTCGTTCAGCTCGGCCAGCCGCTCAACCTTTTGGGTGGGGATGGCTCGACGATGTCACTCTTCGGTGGGCTGGGAATCGGTTTGGCCAGCGTGTGGCTGGTTGGCCGCACATCCACCTCGAAAGGAAATATCTAACGTATGCCACCACTACTCGTCGGCGCTGTCGCTTACGCGCCCAACGTCGTCACTATCTGGGAGGGAATCCGCGACTACTTCGCCGGTACCGAATCCGAGATGGACTTCGTGTTGTTCTCCAACTATGGACGGCAGGTTGACTCGCTCATCGACGGGACCGTGGATATCGCGTGGAATACCAACCTGGCGTGGGTGCGTACGGTCGCTCAAACCAACGGGGGCTGCAAGGCTTTGGCCACTCGAGATACTGACACCGTCTTTCAGACCATGTTCGTGTCTCGGGCCGGGGCGGGTATGACCGACCTGAATAGTCTGCGCGGTCGGCGCCTCGCCTTGGGCTCCAAAGATTCCGCCCAGGCCGCGATTCTTCCGGTGCAGTTTCT
>JBDSKH010000243.1:0-2524 GCA_039917005.1 Pseudolysinimonas sp. | reverse complement strand
CGCCAGCTGCTCGGCCCCGAAGTACTCCGGTGCAGGCGGAGCCACGGGCTGGACGGGAGCGGCGGGAGGAGCGGCAGGGGCCACCGGTGCGGCCGGAGGCACGGGCGCGACCGGCTGGGCCGGCGTCGCCGGATCGGCGGCCTGTCCGGCCTTCGCCGTCTCGGCCAACCAGCGGGCGAATTCGTCGTTCGCATCCGCTCCTGAGGTTTCCACTGACCCAGCGTAAAGCACCGAGGCTGAGGGAAATCACGATCCCCGGCACAGCGGCGCGCCGTTGGATCAGGCGGGCACGACTCCGGCGAGCGTCTTCTTGCCGCGTCGCAGCACCGAGACGCCGCCGGCCAGGGTCTCCCCGGAAACGGTCGCGGCCGCGTCGTCGACACGGACATTGTTCAGGTACACCCCGCCCTGCTCGATGGCACGGCGCGATTCGCCGAGGCTGGAGGTCAGGCCGGAATCCACGAGCAGTTGCGCCACGGATTCGCCTCCACTCGATGTGGCAGTCGGCAATTCGGCCAGCGCGGCACGAAGCGTGCCGGCATCGAGTGCCGCCAGGTCGCCCTGGCCGAACAAGGCCTCAGACGCGGCCATCACGGCATCCGTGGCCGCCTCGCCGTGCACGAGCGAGGTCACATCGCGCGCGAGAACGCGCTGGGCCTCGCGGCGGAACGGCTCGTCGGCGACCTGCTTCTCGAGCAGTTCGACCTCTGCACGCGACAGGAACGTGAAGACCTTCAGCCGGCTGATGACATCGGCGTCGTCCGTATTGAGCCAGAACTGATAGAAGGCGTAGGGCGACGTCAGCGCAGCATCCAGCCATACGGCGTTGCCTTCGCTCTTGCCGAACTTCGTGCCGTCGGTGTTGGTGATGAGCGGCGTGCCGATGGCGTGCGCGGACGCGCCCTCCGCCTTGTGGATGAGGTCGGTACCGCTTGTGAGGTTGCCCCACTGGTCGCTGCCGCCGGTCTGCAGCACGCAGCCGTACTGGCGGTACAGCTCGAGGAAGTCGTAGCCCTGCAGGATCTGGTAGCTGAACTCGGTGTACGAGATGCCCGCCTCGCTGTTGAGGCGCGCACTCACCGCATCCTTCTTGAGCATCGTGCCGACCCGGAAGTACTTGCCGACCTCGCGCAGGAAATCGATCGCGCTCAGCCCCTCGGTCCAGTCGAGATTGTTGACCATGCGCGCGGCGTTCGCTCCACCGAACGCCTTATCGCCCTCGAACGAGAGGAACCGCTCGATCTGGGCGCGCAGGTATCCCACCCACTCGGCGACCGTGTCCTTCGTGTTGAGGGTGCGTTCGGCGGTCGGCCGCGGGTCGCCGATCAGGCCGGTCGAACCGCCGACCAGGCCAAGCGGTTTGTGACCCGCGAGCTGGATGCGGCGCATGGTGAGCAGCTGCACCAGGTTGCCGAGATGGAGGCTGGGTGCCGTGGGATCGAACCCGCAGTAGAAGGTGATCGGCTCGCCCGCAAGCAGCCCTTTGAGCTCACCCGCGTCGGTCGAGACATGCACTAGCCCGCGCCACAACAGCTCCTCCCAGACATCGGCAAAGGTCGAATCGTTCTGCTGCGGCACCGGGACAGATTACCAGCGCGCGCAGCCCCTCCTCGGGCGCCACCTCGCCAGTACACTCACGGGCATGACCCGACGCCACCCGCGCCTGTTCTCCGTCCTCATCGCGATCGGCCTGGCATTGGGGATGCTGGGAGCGGCCACCCCCGCGATGGCCGGGGTCGACGACTTCACCTTCGAGTCCCTCGACGTGCAGTACTTCCTCGACCGCGATGACGCCGGCCACTCGACGCTCCGCACGATCGAGACGTTCGTCGCCCTGTTCCCTCAGGACGACCAGAACAAGGGACTCGTGCGCAACATCCCGAGCACCTACGGCGGCACCGAGGCGTCCGATCAGCGCCGGGTCGACACCCACCTGCACATCGTTAGCGTCACCGACGAGAACGGCGACCCCGTCTACTGGGAGACCTACGACGCCGGCACGGGCATCTACGGCATGTACATCGACGACGACACCTACAAGCACGGGCGGACGACCTACGTCATCGAGTACACGCAGCAGGACGTCACGCGTCATTTCGACGACACGGGCGCCGACGAGTTCTACTGGGATGTGAACGGCACCGACTGGCCGCAGCCGTTCGGCACGATCTCGGCGACCGTCCATCTCGGCGACGGTGTGACGGGCGCCCTCAGCGGCGCCGCGACCTGTTACCGCGGCGAGTACGGCTCGGACGACACATGCCCGATCGACATCACCGGTGATGAGGTCTCGGTGAGGGAGACCGAGGTCGGCAGCTACCAGAACGTGTCTTTCGCGATCGGATTCGCCTCGGGGACGTTCACGCCGGGGCAGACCGTCGCGCAGCATCCGATCGTGCGCATCCTGCCCTGGGTGCTGCTCGGCATCCTCGTGCTCCTCGTAGTCGTCATCGTGGTCCTCCGTCGGACGCGGTGGGCTCACGCACCCGGCCGTGGCATCGTCGTCGCGCAGTACGAGGCGCCC
>JBDSKH010000242.1:0-20140 GCA_039917005.1 Pseudolysinimonas sp. | reverse complement strand
TCCTGGCCGGGATGCCGCGCTACGTCATCGAGACCTCGCTGATCCTCGGGGTGGTCGCCTTCGTCGGCGTACAGCTTGTCGCTGGTTCTGTCGACCAGGGACTCGTCACTGTCGGCGTCTTCCTCACCGGCGGCGTGCGGATCATGGCCTCGCTGCTGCCCCTGCAGACGGCCGTCGCCGCGATCAAGATCACCTCGGAGCAGTCGAAGCTGGCGCACGGACTGCTCGTCTCGGCCACTCAGCCCGGTGCGGTTTCCGCCGACGAGTCGATTGCCGTGCCGAAGGCCGATCGCGATCAGGCGGCGTTACCGCTCACGATCGATGCCGTCACGTTCAGGTACGCGACCGCGTCCTCCGATGCGCTCGCCGACGTGACGCTGCAGCTCGACCCGGGAGCATATGTCGCGCTCATCGGGCCGTCGGGTGCGGGGAAGACGACGCTCGTCGACCTCATCCTGGGACTCGTCGAACCGAGCGCCGGCACCGTCGCGATCAACGGTGAGCAGCCCGACGTCCTGCGCGAGCGACTGCCCGGCATCATCTCGTACGTGCCGCAGAAGCCGGGCATGGTGTCGGGGTCGATCGCTGGGAACATCGCCCTCGGAATCCCCCCGGAGGACGTCGACACCGCCCTGTTGCAGCGGGTCGTCGACGAGGCCTACCTGCGCGAGTTCGTCGACTCGCTGCCGGACGGGCTCGACACCTCGGTCGGCAAGCAGACCGATTCGCTGAGCGGCGGCCAGATCCAGCGCATCGGCCTTGCGCGGGCCCTGTACGCACAGCCCCGGCTGCTGATCCTCGACGAGGCGACGAGCGGGCTGGATGCCGGATCCGAGTCCTTCATCGTCAAGACGCTGCGCGCGCTGCACGGGGATGTGACGGTGCTCGTCATCGCACACCGCCTGTCGGCCGTGCAGCACGCGGATAACGTATATGTCATGGAGAAGGGCCGGATCGTGGCGTCGGGCGACTTCGCCACCCTCCGGGCGACCGTCCCGATGGTCGAGGAATACGTGCAGCTGATGTCGTTCAAGGACCGCCAGCCCTCGTGAAGACCCTCGTCGCCATTCCCGCCTTCAACGAGGAGTTGTCCCTGGGCTCCGTTCTCTCCCAGTTGAAGGATCACCATCCTCTCGAGCACGTCGTCGTCGTCGACGACGGGTCGGCAGACGAGACGGCGCGAGTTGCCCGCAACGGCGGAGTACGGGTCATCCGGCACGCTGTCAATCTCGGCGTCGGCGCTGCAATCGGCACCGCGTTCCAGTACGCCGCCTCACATGGATACGAACGCATGATCCAGTTCGACGCCGACGGCCAACACCGACCCGAGCACCTCGACGAGCTTCTCAGACATCTCGGCGACGACGTCGACATCGTGGTCGGCAGCCGGTTCGCCGCCGGCGGCCGCTTCAAGACGACGTGGACCCGTCGCGCCGTCATGCGCGTCATCGCCGGCGTCGTCTCGCTCTACACGCGCACGAAGCTGACGGATGTGACGAGCGGCTTCCGCGTGAGCGGCGCACGGGCGATTGAACTGTTCGCGATCCACTACCCCGTCGAGTACCTGGGGGACACGGTGGAGTCGCTCGTGTTCGCCTCGCGACAGGGCCTCCGGATCAGGGAGGTGCCCGTCCTCATGAACGAGCGACTCGCCGGTCTTCCTTCCCAGTCGATCGTGCGAGCATCGCTGTACACGGGCCGCATCCTGTTGATCCTGCTGCTGGCGCTGTTTCGCTCGGCGCCACCGACCGTGAAGAGGAGTCGGAAGACGTCATGACCCCACAGCAGATTCTCTCTATTGCCCTGTCCGGCATCGTCCTGATCGTCGTGTTGCTGCTGTTGCGGTCATACTTTCTCCCCGAGAAGTACGCGGTCACCTGGCTCGCCGCGGCAGTCGTCGCCATCGTGCTGTCGGTATTCCCGCAGATCCTCAACACGGTCGCCGGATTCTTCGGCATCGCACAGCCCATCAATCTGCTCTTCGTCGGCGGGTTCTTCGTCGTGCTCCTGCTGCTGATGCAGTTGAGCCTCGATCTGGCTAGAACCCGTGACGAACTCCGCAAGGCAGTGCAGAAGCTCGCCCTGCAGGCGGAGGAGCGCTCAGCTGATGGCGATGCGAAGTAGGTCGGACGAGGCGGAGCCCACCGAGTTCCGTCCCAATCTCTTGACGTGGCTTCGCGGGCGCTTCCGTCTGTTGTATCTTGCGCCGCTGCTGGCGATCGCGGCCCTGCTCGCCTGGACCCTGGCCTCGCCCATGGGTTCGGCGCCGGACGACGACTACCACCTGGCAAGCATCTGGTGCGCAAACCCCTTGAACACCGATGCGTGCGAGCATGGCGCCGAGCCGAACTCTCGTCTCGTCCCCGAGGCGATCCGCAACTCGGCCTGCTACGCGGGCATGCCGGAGGTGAGCGGATCCTGCCAGCTGCAGTTCCCGCTGGATCAGAACGACACCGTGGAAACCGACCGCGGCAACTTCCTCGGCCAGTACCCGCCCGTCTTCTACACGGTCATGAGCGTGCTCGCCGGCCCCGACATCTTGGCGTCCGTACTGCTGATGCGCCTGCTGAACGTGCTGCTTTTCGTCGGTCTCACGGTGGCGCTCTGCGTTCTGCTTCCCCCCGCCCAGCGGATCGCGCTGATCGGCGGTTGGCTGATCGCCAGCGTGCCCCTTGGCATCTTCCTCCTTGCGTCGAATAACCCGTCATCGTGGGCGTTGATCGGGGTCGGGTCATCCTGGCTGGCCCTCCTCGGCTTTTTCGGGAGCACCGGCAGGCGACGCATCGCGCTCGGCGTGCTGTATGTCGTCGCGGTCGTGATCGCGGCCGGAGCCCGCACGGACGCCGCGCTGTACGTGGTACTCGGCAGCGCGATCGCGATCTGGCTGACTTTCCGACGGGATCGCGGGTACCTCCTCAGCGCTCTCTTGCCGGTGGTGATGACCATCGTCGCCATCGCGTTCTATCTGGGATCCGGGCAACAGGCCGTAGCGAGTACGGGTCTCGGCAGCGGCGACTTGCAACCTGTGACACCACTCGGGTCGCACGCGCCGACGGATGGCTTCGGGCGGCTTGCCTACAACCTGCTGTACGTCCCCACTCTGTGGGTGGGTGCTCTCGGCCAGTGGGGGCTGGGTTGGCTCGACACGACCGTCCCGCCGGTGGTCTGGGTCGGTGCAGCCGGCGTGTTCGCGGCCGTCGTCTTCGCCGGGCTCGTGCAGAACAACACGCGCAAGGCGCTGGCCGTCATCGGGATGGCGCTGGTGCTGTGGCTCCTGCCCACTTACGTGCTCATGCGCGGCGGCAACATCGTTGGCGAGAACGTTCAGCCTCGTTACCTGCTGCCGCTGATCGTGCTGCTGGGTGGCCTCGCCCTGCTACCGGCAGGAGATCGCCTGTTGCGGCTGTCATGGCTGCAGCTGTCGATCATCGGCGCAACACTGGCGGTCGCGAACGCGTTCGCACTTCACTCCAACATCCGCCGGTACGTCACCGGCGTCGACGAGTCGGGGGTGAACCTCGATGCCGGCGCCGAATGGTGGTGGCCGGTCGGCCCGTCCCCCATGGCGACCTGGATCATCGGAACCCTCGCTTACGCTGGTCTCTTGGCCGTGTTCGCCTGGGAGGTGAAGAGACGTGGCATCTTCCGGGACGACCGAACCCTCGCCTGACCCGATCCCGTTCAACGATCTCTCCCGTTTCGCCCCCGACGTGCGCGCGCGCATCGACGCCGCGGTGGACCGGGTCGTCTCGAGCGGATGGTTCGTGATGGGGCCGGAGCACGACGCATTCGAGGCCGAGCTCGCCGCCTACCTCGGCGTGGCTCACGCCGTCCTGGTCGCGAACGGCACCGACGCGCTCGAGCTCGCCTTCGCCGCCCTCGGAGTGCAACCCGGAGACTCGATCGTCACGGTCGCGAACGCCGGCGGCTACTCGAGCGTCGCCGCCCGGCTGCTCGGTGCGGAACCGGTGTACGTCGACATCGACGCCGGCACGCATCAGGCCACGGCACTGGGGGTGCGTGAGGCGATCGAGGGCGCGCCGACCCCGCCGCGCGCCGTCGTCGTCACCCACCTGTACGGCGGCATGGCGCCCGTCGCCGAGATCGTCGCGGTCGCGCGCGAGCACGGCATCCCGGTGATCGAGGACACCGCGCAGGCACTGGGCGCGACCTTCGAGGGTCGCCGCGCCGGCAGCTTCGGCGACATCGCGACGACGAGCTTCTACCCGACGAAGAACCTCGGTGCGCTCGGAGACGGCGGCGCCGTCGTGACGTCCGATCCCGTGCTCGCCGCGACGGTGCGCCGGATGCGGCAGTACGGCTGGGAGGGCAAGTACAACATCGCGCATGCGCGCGGCCGCAACTCGCGCCTCGATGAGCTGCAGGCGGCGATCCTGCGCGAGCGCCTCCCCGAGCTCGACGCTTGGAACGAGCGCCGCCGCGAGATCCACCGGCGCTACGAGGCCGCGGTGTCATCCGGCGCGCGCCTGGTCAACACCGCCGGCGAGTCGTTCATCGGGCACCTCGCCGTGCTCGAGACGGACGATCGGGATGCCGTTCGCGACCGCCTGCTGGCGCTGGGGATCCGCACCGACATCCATTACCCGACCCCCGACCACCTGCAGCCTTTGATCGCCCGCGAGCATGCGCAGCCCGGCCTCCCCGTGACCGAGCGCGCGGCCGGGCGCATCCTGTCACTGCCGCTCTTCCCCGAGCTGCGCGACGACGAGATCGACCGGATCTGCGCCGCCCTGGGACAACTCTGATGGCGGGCACGCTCGACGGCGCCCCTCTCGAGGTCGCCGGTACCCGGCTCGTCGATCTGGTGCGCTTCCTCGACGATCGCGGAGAGCTGATCATCGGCGACCACCTGCCGTTCGCGGCGCGCCGCATCTTCACGGTCGCCGGCGTCCCCGCGGGATCCGACCGCGGCATCCACGCGCACCGCGCCTGCGAGCAGTTCCTGGTGTGCCTCCGCGGCTCGGTCGTCGCCCTCGTCGATGACGGTACCCGGCGTCAGTCGGTGCTTCTCGACGATCCCGCGGCCGGGCTCTACATGCCCGCGCTGACCTGGGGCACGCAGACGGATTACAGCGCCGACGCGCTTCTGCTCGTGCTCGCGTCGGATCCCTATGACGTGAGCGACTACATCGACGACTACGCGGAGTTCACCGCCCTCGTGAAGGCATCCTGATGTTCCGCGCCGCCAAGAAGTCCCTCAGCTACCTCACGCCGTCCGAACGGCGGCGGTACTTCATGTTCATCGGGCTGCGCTCGCTCACGGCCCTGCTCGATGTGGCGGGCATCCTGCTGATCGGGTTGATCGCGAGCGTCGGTGCCAGCCAGTTCTCGGGCGGCGACGCCGGTCCGACCACCATCGGCGGTATCACCATCCCACCGCTCGGCGAAGCGGGCCTGCTGTGGCTCGTGATCTTCGCCCTCGCGGTGTTCGTCGTCAAGGCGCTCATCGCGGTGGTGCTGATCCGGCGGATGACGCTCTTCATCGCGCGCGTCGAGACAGCGAA
This sequence comes from Pseudolysinimonas sp., assembly GCA_039917005.1. Classification (GTDB taxonomy): domain Bacteria; phylum Actinomycetota; class Actinomycetes; order Actinomycetales; family Microbacteriaceae; genus JBDSKH01. The sequence continues at coordinate 14,615 of JBDSKH010000242.1, read as the reverse complement.
CACCCGCGGTTTCGTCGACATGGTGCTGAGCGGATCGCTCGATACCGCGAAGAGGTATTCGAAGGCCGAGCTGCAGTTCGCCGTCGGCCAGTCGACGACCTCGGTCTTCAGCGGTGTTCTCAGCAACGTGGCGACGGTGGTCAGCGAGGGATTCCTCCTCCTGATCGTCGTGGCGAGCTTCTTCTTCGTGAATCCGGTCGCGGCGATCTTCACGCTGATCTTCTTCGGCATCGTCGTGCTCGCGATCCAATTCGTGATCGAGGGAAGCATTCGCCGCGCCGGACGGGACGCGAGCGCCGGACTGGTCGACACGACCAACGCGATGGGGGATTCTCTCGACTCGTTCCGTGAGATCTCGGTCCTGGGAAAGAAGGAGCTGTTCCTCGACCGCCTCGCCGAGGGACGCGGCCGGCTCTCGCGCGCCATGGCCATGTTCAACTTCCTCGGCGGCATGCCCCGCTACGTCGTCGAGACCGCGTTGATCCTCGGGGTGGTGATCTTCGTCGGGCAGCAGTTCGCCTCCGGCGAGCTGGCCACCGGATTCGTGACGATCGGCGTCTTCATCACCGGCGGCGTGCGGATGATGGCGTCGCTCCTGCCCCTGCAGAATGCCTTCACCGGGATCAAGCTGAACGCGCACCAGGGCGAGCTCGCCAGCGGGCTCCTCGATGAGAAGCTCGCGCTCGATGCTCAGGACCCTCCTCCCGCCACCGAGCCCGCGACCCCCGCCCAGATCCATCGCGACCGCGCGCTGCCGGTGGCGATCCACGACGCGAGATTCCGGTACCCGAACGATGCCGAAGACACCCTGCACGACATCGACCTCGACGTCGCGCCGGGTGCCTACGTGGCGATCATCGGTCCGTCGGGCGCCGGCAAGACCACGCTCGTCGATCTGATGCTCGGGCTCATCCCTCCGGCGTCGGGAACCGTGCTCGTCGACGGCATCGCGCCGAAGGCTCTCCGGCAGGTCGCGCCCGGCCTTGTCGCCTACGTGCCCCAGAAGCCGGGGATGGTCTCCGGCACCATCGCGGAGAACATCGCCCTCGGCGTCCCGGTGAACGAGATCGATCGCACGCTTCTCGGCAGCAGCATCGACGCCGCCCATCTCACCGAGTTCCTCGCGACGCTGCCCGACGGGGCTGACACCTCGGTGGGGGCGCAGGTCGATTCGCTGAGCGGCGGCCAGATCCAGCGCATCGGCCTGGCGCGCGCCCTCTACTCCCAGCCCCGGCTGCTCATCCTCGACGAGGCGACCAGTGCGCTCGATGCCGGCTCCGAGGCCTTCATCGCCGACACGTTGCGCCACCTGCACGGAGACGTGACGGTCGTCGTCATCGCCCACCGCCTCTCGACGGTGCAGCACGCCGATCTGGTCCATGTCATCCAGGACGGCCGCATCACGGCATCGGGTGATTTCAAGACACTCCGCAAGTCGGTTCCGATGGTCGCGGAGTACGTGAAGCTGATGTCGTTCGACGAACCCGGCCCCTGAGTCGCGGATAGGGTGGAAAGAAGTGTTCACCCACCGGGAGGGTCTCCGAATGTCGTGGAAGTCGTCCGTTCTGGCGGTCGCGTCGCAGGTCGCGCCGCGTCTCTCGAGTCGCGTTCTCGCGTCGAGCGGATACAGCCTCGACCTGGCGAAGTTCGGGCCGCCCGAGGTCTTCGGGCTCTGGACCGACGCCACCGCCCAGCGCCAGGACCGCGCCTGGCAGGCGATCGTGGCCGACGCGAAGGCCGGGACGCCCCGGCACGACGTGACCGCCCTCTATGAGGCGCTCGAGACGGCAGGAGCGGAAAACGACTCCCTGCTCGAGGTCGGCTGCGGCGGGGGCTACTTCTCCGAGCTGATCCGGTTCCGCTTCCCGAAGCTGAAATACCACGGCCTCGACCTCTCGCCGTCGATGGTCGAGCTGGCCCGGCAGCACTATCCGGGCACCGAGTTCGTGGTCGGAAGCGCCTACGAGCTGCCGGACGGCGACGCGAGCGTCGACATCGTCATGGACGGCGTCGCGCTCATCCACATGCCGGACTGGCCGAGGGCCATCGGCGAGTACGCCCGGGTGGCGAAGCGAGCCGTCGTGCTGCACGGTGTGACGGTGACGGAGGCGACCCCGACGACGCGCTTCGCGAAGTACGCCTACGGGCAGCCGTCGGTCGAGTACGTCTTCGCGCGGGCCGAACTGCTCGCAGAGTGCACGAAGCACGGGCTGACGCTCGAGCGTGTCATCGAGGGTCTCGACTACGACCTCGAGAAGTTCATCGGCATCCCGTCGGTCGAAGAGACCTGGGTGCTCAGGGCCGGCTGACGGGCCCGCCGGCGAGTTCGTCGACCTTGACCGCGTTGCGCGAGGCGATCGACAGCGCGTCGACGGCCGCCTTCCGCGCGCGGCTGAGAACGCCGCGAAGCCCGTTGCCGCGTGCCTTCGTGGCGGCGGGCGGGCCGAGCGCTCCGGCCACCATGGCATCCGCCGTGGCCAGCCGTCGGACGTAGGGCGCGTAGACGCGCTCGCACAGAACCCGCGACATCGGGGCGCGGTAGATCAGCTGGCTGCTCACGTACCAGCCGCGCACCCGCCGTAGTCCGTGGAAGTGGAAGAACACCAGGGGATCGCGCTCCTCGACGACGACGGTCCCGCCGGTTTCCGACAGGGCGACGCCCGCCGTGTTCCATGGGGCCAGGTTCATGCCCAGCGACGGCAGGATCACGACCCCGTCGAAGAGCCGCGGGAAGGAGTCGAGGTAGCCCTGGTCGGCGTACTTCCCGCCCTCCGGCTTGTCGAAGCACCACGCCAGCGTGCTCGCCGACCACCAGTCGACGCAGGCGCGACCACGCTCGTCGGCACGGATGCCGACCCATCCCACATTGAACCGGCCGTACTTCAGCAGCGCCTTCTCGCGGCTCGGCGGATAGCGGTGCTCGATGATGCCGACCGCGCCGTCGCCGAGGGCATCGAGCACGAGGCCGGGGCGGTCGAAGAAGAACAGATCCGCGTCGAGATAGATCACGACGGATTGCGGGTCGTGCTGCTTTCCGATGACCCACCGCATGAGCAGGGGTGTCGCCGTGAAGTAGTACTCCATGCGCGAGCGCTCGCTCTTGAGAGGTGGCAGCGCGGGCTCCGCGGCCTCGATGTCGGCGATCGTGATGGCGGTCACGCCGGGCAGCGCGGCGTCGTCCAGATACCGCTTCGCCGCGTCATCCAGCGCCAGAACCCAGACCGGGGCGTCGTCACCGTGCTCGCGCAGCGACTCGATCAGGGCGAGGCCGCGCGAGAGGTAGCCGCTGTCGAAGTAGGTGCAATACGCGTGGGGCCGGCCGGAGGTGGGTGCGGGCAAGGCCGTATCCTTAGCTGAGGTTCTGCGGCCGCGGCGATGTCTCGCGAGCCTGCCCCATGTTATCCAGTAGAAGGTTTCCCGTGCGTCCGACCCCGCTGCTGCTGCTCGCCTACAACCGCCCGGAGAAGCTCCGCGGCGTCGTGGACGCGTTGCGCGTGCTGAAGCCCGCTCTGGTCTACGTCGTGGTCGACGGACCCAAGGCCGGCAACCCCGACGACGCTGCCCGCGTGCAGTCGGTCCGGGATGTGGTGGCCGAGATCGACTGGACCTCTGACGTGCACACGCGCTTCCGCGAGTCCAACGTCGGCCTCCGCCGCTCGGTCGTCGACGCCGTCAGCTGGGTCACCGGCGAGCACGGGCAGGTGATCGTCATGGAGGACGACATCGTGCCCGGTCCGCACGTCATCCCGTACCTGGAGTACATGCTCGAGCTCTACCGCGGCGACGCGACGATCGCCCACGTGTCGGGCTACAACGTCATCCCTCCCGCCGAGCTCTCGCACCCCGAGCAGCTGAGCCGCCGAAGCGTGTATCCGGAGTCGTACGTCTGGGCGACCTGGGACAGGGCCTGGAAGCATTACGACGACGAGCTGCGCTGGCCGGGCAGGGGAGACGGCACGGCCCTGCGGCGCATCACGGGCTCGCGCGCCGCCGCGATGCGCTGGTCGCAGAACTTCGCCGACGCGCGTGCCGGGCGCATCTCCACCTGGGCCTACCGCTGGATCGCCAGCATCTGGTCGCAGGACGCCGTGACGGTGGGACCGAACGTGAACCTGACCGAGTACGTCGGACACGCGGACGGCACGCACACCTTCATGACGCCGCCGTGGGACGAGCTGCCGCTCTACGACGGCCCGCTCGGCGCGCTGCTCGTGCCTGCCGGGCCGCTCGACCCGAAAGCCGAGGCGTGGAACAACCGGGTCGTCTTCGCCGGTACCGCGCGTGGCGTAGTCCGGGGCATCGCGATCTCTGTGGCGCTCAGCGCGCGCGGCGCGTGGAGGCGCCGCCGCGCTCGATGATCATCAGGTCGCGCTCCGACGGCAGCTTGTCGTTGGTGGCATAGAAGTAGAGGTTCGTGCGGTTCGGGAAAACCGTCTCCCAGACCTGGACGGTCGCGAAGTACGGCGTCAGGAACCGGGCGAGATCCTCTTTGTCGTGGAACTCGTACTCATGCTGGTGCAGGTGCTTGTGCCCGTCCTCCTTCTCGAGGAGGGTGTAGCCGCTCAGGATGCCGTCCGGCTTGAGCCGTGAGGCGATGGTTCCCATCAGGGCTGCCGTCTCCTCCTGGGTGAAATGCTCGATGGCCGCGTCCCAGACGATGTTGTCGAACTGCCCCTCCGGGATGTCGGAGCGGATGTCGCCGAGGAGGTAGGTGATATTCGGCGCCTGGTTCGTGCGCCGCGCGACCCGGATCGCATCCGGATCGAAGTCGATCGCGATGATCGACTCGGCGAGCAGCGAGTAGAAGTAGTAGTCCATGAAGCCGTCGCCGCAGCAGAGGGTGAGGACCGTCGGCTTGGATGTCGGGGCCGTCGTCGCCTGCAGGGCGAGCGCCGAGTTGACGCCTCGCTCCCACGGCAGGGAGTTCCGGGTCCGGCGCCAGCTGTAGTACTGGTCGAGGTGGTGCTCGAAGAACTCCGGGTTGTCGACGCCCCACTCCACGTTCAGCTGGAAGTGGTGAGCGGCCGACGCCAGGGAACGGGCGATGCGGCTGTTCAGCCTGGCCAGCGGGACCAGGGGGGTCACGCGCTTCGCGACACGGAGGACGCGTTGGACTGCACTCAGCGTGCCGGGGGTGCGTTCCACCACGATCCAATCTCTTCGTCGGGTTGGTAGATAGCCACGCTAGCGCCGATCACCAGGCGCTGAGACCACCGTCGACGTGCAGGTTCTGTCCGGTCACGTAGCTGGACGCATCGGAGGCGAGGAAGATGAGGCCTGCCGCGACCTCGTCGGCCTCCGCCATCCTCCCGAGGGGGATCCGCGCGCTGTACCGCGCCTCGAAGACCTCGTTCTGGCCCGACTTGATGCCGCCAGGCGTCAGCGCGTTGACGCGGACCCCCGACGAGGCCCAGTAGGTCGCGAGGTACGTCGTGAGACCGACGACGCCGCCCTTCGAGGCCGAGTAGACGGGCGGCGAGTTGATCGGCCGCCCCAGGTACTCGGAGCCTTCGTAGATCCGCTGATCCGGACCCATCAGACCGTAGATGGACGACGTGTGGATGATCGAGCCGGAGCCGCGCTCGGCCATCCCGACGCCGATGCGACGCGAAACCAGGAACAGCCCGTCGAGATTGACCGCCATGATGGCGCGCCAGGTATCCATGTCGTAGTCGGCGACCGACGCGAACATCTTCTCGAGGTCCGGCCCCTTGGTCGCCGCGTTGTTGTGCAGGATGTCGATGGGTCCGAGCGCGCTCTCGACCGCAACCGCCATCGCATCGACAGACGTCTCGTCGCTCACGTCGCAGGGGACGCCGACGGTCGCCACCCCGTATTCGGCCGCCAGAGCGTCGGCGGCGACGCGTGCGCGCTCTCCGTCGAGGTCGACGACCGCGACCGCCGCCCCGTGGTCTGCCAGGGCGGCGCAGGAAGCGCTGCCCAGGATTCCGGCTCCGCCCGTGACGACGGCGACCTTTCCGCTGAGATCGAAGAGCCTGCGATACGCGCCTGCGGTCATGTGCTTCTCATCTCCATCAGCATTCGCACGATGGCGAAATCCAGTTCGGAATCGATGTCGTGCGATCGCTCGGGAGGCATCTCGAACAGCAGGGTGGTCGGGAAGAACACGCCAGGCGACGCCATCAGCGCATCCCGGTTCCAGACGTATACCGCGGCGTTCATGTCGAACGTTTGCGGCACGTCCTGGCGTCGAAGGAAGTTCTCGCCCTTCTTGGAGACCGCGACCGCGCCGGTCAGGGGATCGGCTTCGACGAGATTGAAGTACGGCGAACGATGCGACGCGGAGCCGGTGATCACGGACTCGACGCCGGTGGTCTCGAGGAGATCGACCGCGCCGGTGATGTCCGAGGCGATTCGCAGCGGCGACGTCGCGTCGAGGTCGACGATCGTGGTGAACTCGACGCCCGCGAGCGCTTCGACCGTCTGGACGGCGTGCACGATGGCCGGCACTTTTCCGGCCGTGTCCGCGGCCAGGTCGGCCGGGCGATCGACGACATCGGTCGCGCCGAACTCGACAGCCCGGTCCCGCACCTCTTCCGCGTCAGTCGTCACCACGATGCGGTCGAAGAGCCCGGACTCGACGGCGTGCCGGACGGAATGCGCGAAAAGCGGCAGGCCGGCGAGCTCTCGCCAATTCTTGCCGGGGACCCCCTTGGATCCCGCGCGGACCGCGATCGTGCAGATTCTCATATTCCCTCCGGAGCGACCCAGGCGCGGGTCGCAGCGCTTGTCTCGATCATGGCGATGAGCTCATCGGTCGCCACCGCTTCTTCCAGCGTCGTCACGGCTGCACGGTCATCGAGCATCGCACGGTGCATCGCGCGATAGCTGTCGCTGCGATCACCGGAAAAGGTCTCGACATCCCCGTCGATCGTGAGCGTGTTCGCGACCAGGTCCGCTTCGATCGTCTGCTCCCCGGTGTTGATGACGAGGCGTCGCCGGGTGCGCCGGTCCAGGTAGTTCAGCTGGACCGTCACGACGGGCGCACGCTCGAATTCCGTGACGATCCCCCATGCGTCGTCGGAGTCGACCGTCACGTCGCCGAGGCGCCCGCCACGGGCGAACACCCCCTGGCATGCGCCGAAGAGCGCCGTCAGGTAGTCGAGCTCGTGGGAGAGGTCGCGCAGCACGCCCCCGCCATGCTCGCGCGTGGCGGAGTACTGGTTCGCGGTCGACCGGCCCGGACGCCACCCCGACAGGTGCTGGCCGGCGTACGCCTCGACGGTCAGCACCGGGCGTCCTGCGAGAACGTCGCGCAATGCCACGATCACCGGGTGGAATCGCAGGTTGAAGGCGACGCCGAACGAATGCAGCGGTGCAGAGCGCAGCACCTCGCTCGGCACCGCGAGAGGCTTCTCGACCAGCAGATCACCCGCGAAGCCGAGGTCGAGCAATTCGGAGACGCCTGCGAGATGATGCCCCGTCTCGGTGGCCAGCACGACATAGTCCGGTCGATGATCGCGGAGAGCCGCGTCGATTCGCGCGTACACCGGACCGCCCGGCTCGGCGCGCCGGGAGACGACCGCGACGTCGTGGCCGAGCTCGGTCAGGATCGCGGCGTGGCGGGTTCCGATCGAGCCGGCACCGATCACCAGCGCACGCGTCATCCGTCGGTCCAGTTCTCGGCGTCGCTGCGGGCGCGGTCGAGGTCTTCGGGTCGGCCGACGTCGAGCCAGGACTCGTGAATCGGGAAGGCGGCGACGCTGTGCCCCTCGTCGATGAGCTGGCCGAGCAGGGTCGGCATGTCGGCGTACTCCTCGGGGACGAGCAGTGCCAGGGCGGCCGGGTCGAGGACGTAGATCCCGGTGTTCACCAGGGAGCGGTGCATGGGCTTCTCGACCATCGAGTGCACCGCCGAACCCTCGAGATTCACCACTCCGTAGGGGATCTCGAAGAGGTGCTCTCGAACCCCGACCGTTCCGCGGGCTCCCTGCTTGCGATGGAACGAGAGCATCTCGCGCAGGTTCACGTGGGTGAGCAGGTCCGAGTTCATCACGACGAACGGCTCGACGATCTCGTCGGCGAGCGACGCCAGGGCTCCCGCGGTCCCGAGCGGCTTCGTCTCGCGCACGTACCGGACGTGGAGGCCGAGCTGGGATCCGTCCCCGACGTAGTCGATGATCACGTCGGCGAGGTAGTTCACCGAGATGTAGACGTTCACGAATCCCTGCGCCCGCAGGTTGCGAAGGATGATCTCGAGCAAGGGGACGCCGCCGATCGGCAGCATCGGCTTGGGGGTCTCCTTGGTGAGGGGGTAGAGGCGCTGACCGCGCCCCCCCGCCATCAGGACGATGGGGGTGGAGGCCTCGACGGGCCGGACCACGTCGTCGATGGTGAACAGGCCCGTGACACTGCCCTCGGCGTCCAGGACCGGGACGTGGTGGATCTGGTGGCGATTCATCAGATCGACCATCGACTGAGTGCTGTCTCGCCGGGAGGCGACGTGGGGCGACGCGTTCATGATCTCCCGCACCGAGGCCTCGAGCGTCACGCCGCGCAGCATCCCGCGCCGGATGTCGCCGTCGGTGACGACGCCGAGAAGCTTGTCCGTCTCATCGACCACGAGGGCGATCTGCCGGCGGTTGGCGCCCATCACGTCGATGGTGTCTCGCACGGTGCCCTCGGGCGGGACGCGCAAGCCGGTGATGTCGTACAGCGTCGGGTCCACCTTTCGACCGGTTAGCGCGCGTGCCGGGCGACGACGGGGACGCCGGTCGCCACGGTTCCGTCCTCGATGTTACGCGTCACGACCGCATCGGCACCGCTCGCCGATCGCCGCAGCTCAGTCAAGGTACTCGCCGGCCCGGTAGTCGCGCGCGACCGAGGCTCCGACGACCTCCCAGAACTCGAACGAACTGCGACCGGCCCCAGGGCGCTGGCATTCGAGGTCGGACGCGGTGAGGATCTCGCCCGCCGCCAGATCCCGGCTCACGACGAGGCTGCGTCGCACCGCGGCTTTGTTTGTCACCTCTTCGGGCTGGCACTCCTTCTCGGGGCTTCCGAGCATGATCGTCGCGGTCCGGAGGGCGGCCACCATCGAGTGAAGTTCGTCCGGATTCAGCGAGGCCGCGTGATCCGGCCCCTCCAGCTCCTTGTCGAGGGTGAAGTGCTTCTCGATCACGGTCGCGCCGAGGCTCACCGCGATCGTCGACGCGAGAGCGCCGAGCGAGTGATCGGAATATCCCACGGCGAGCCCGTACTCGTTCGCGATGGTCTGCATGGCATGCAGGTTCAGGGCGGAGGCAGGCGCGGGATATTCGGTGGTGCAGTGCAGGATCGTCACGGCGTCATCGAGCAGGCCGCGCACCGCGGGGTCGGCCCAGGCGCTCGACAGGACGTCCGGGCTGGGAACGGACCCGGCGGGCAGCAACCCGGCATGCACTCCGTAGCCCACGGCGAGGAAACGCAGTGCGTGCCCGATCTCGGCGAGGTCGGCCATTCCGGTAGAGAGGATCGTCGGCAGACCGGAGAGGCCCGCGCGGAACAGCAGCGGCGCGAACGTCAGATCGCCCGACGCGATCTTGACGCGGGCGACGCCGAGCTCGTCGATCAGGAAGTCCATCTCGTGGAGATCGAATCCCGTCGACAGGAACTCGATCCCGCGCTCCTCGCAGCGTCGCCGGATCGCGGCGAACTCCTCGTGCGAGAGTTCGAGACCCTTCAGAAGCTCCCACTGGTTCGTCACACCGCTGTTCGCGACCTTCTGGTACTCGGCGAGCTGGGCATCCTTGCGGGCCAGGCGTTCCGCGGAGAAGGTCTGGAACTTGATGACGTCTGCGCCGGCAGCGGCGGCGACGTCGACCATCTCGAGAGCGCGTTCCAGCGATCCGTTGTGGTTGACGCCGGCCTCGGCGATGATCAGCAGGTGGTCGGGCACGGGGGCTCCTCGGGGTGGCTCACAGGTTCCAGAACTTCTTGCGCGGCGGGTTCGGCAGGGCATGCTCGGCAAGCACCTCGAGGGTGCGCCGCGCGAAGCCGGCGGTACCGAACACCGAGGGCGTCGAGCGGGACGCGGAGCGGAACTCCGGGGCAAGGCCCGTGCGGAGGGCGCGGAGGATCGCATCGCGATCTGCCGCGGGAGTCAGCACGCTCGCGGAGATGGGCCGGCCCGCCTGACGGTCGCCGACCAGGACTGAGGGCACCCCGACGAGAGGCGCCTCGAGGACGGTGCTCGAGGAGTTGCCCACCACCATGTCGACCTGCGCCATCGTGCTGAGGTAGCCCAGCTGGCCGAACGACTCGACGTAGTCGCTGCGATCGGGGTGCTCGGAGACCCAGCTGTCCAGCTGCTTCCGGATCTCGTCGCTGCCGATGTCGGAGTTGGTCCCGGTGACGATCACGTGCGCTTCTGGCAGGTCATCGATCGCCGCGAGAAGGGTCTGCAGGAGCTCGACCGGTGCCGCGCTGTCGAACGCCGCCGGGTGGAAGGTCAGCAAGAGGGTCGGGGCACCGAAGCGGATGCCGAACTTCGCGGTCAGCTCGTCGCGATCGAGCAGTCGCAGTTCTCCGAGCGCGTCGAGGGCGGGCGCGCCGACGTCGAAGACGCGATCCGGCTCCTCGCCCAGCTGGAGCACCCTCGCCCGATGCTCGGCAGTCGTCACGAAGTGCAGATACGACAGCTTGGTGATCGCGTGCCGCAACGCGTCGTCCATCGCGCCCTCTGTGAGCTCTCCGCCGTGAACGTGTGCCACCGGGATCCCCAGGACCGTTGCGGCCGTCGCCATGGCGAACGCCTCGAGCCGGTCTCCGAGTACCACCACCACATCGGGCCGCAGCTCATCCAGCGTACGGGCGAATTCGGCGATCGCAGCGCCGGTGTCGGCAGCGGCGCCGAGCGGGCTGTCGTCGCCATGCCAGATCGGCACCGCCGCGGCGATCGGGAGGCCGTCGGCACGGACCTCGTCCACTGTCGAGCCGTGCGCATCGGACAGATGCGTGCCAGAGACCACGAGCTGCAGCCGCGTTCGCGGGTCGGCTTCGACCTCTCGCGCGAGTTGCCGGAGGAGGCCGTAGTCGGCGCGGGTGCCGGTCAGGATGGCGACGTTGCGCGTCGTCGCGCTCATCGTGCGGTGGCGAGCCGTGGGGAGCTCGGGACGTTGATCACGCTGTCCATCAAACTGCGGGCGACGACCAGTTCGCCGTGCTGGGCGTCCCGGTACATGCGCTGGTCGCTGAGCAGGTTCCAGAACGGCCGGCAGTGCAGGCCGGCGTCGTTCGAGGCGCGAAGGATCTGGTCGCGCACCACGATGTCGGGGTCGTCGAGCGAGATGGCGACCAGCCAGTAGTTGCTCGTGGTGCCGGGCGGCTCCAGCTTGACGCTCATGCCGTCGAGATCGGCGAACGCGGCGGCGTAGCGATCGGCGAGCACCCGCTTCTGTGCGAGGAACCTGTCGATCTTGGCCAGCTGGGCGACACCGAGGGCGGCATTGAGGTTGGGCATGCGGTAGTTCCACGCGACCTCGTCGTGCTCGAACTCCCACTCGTGCGGCACCTTGGCGGTCGTGGTCAGGTGCTTGGCGCGGCGTGCCAGTTCGGCATCGTCGGTCAGGATCATGCCCCCACCGCCGGTCGTGACGATCTTGTTGCCGTTGAAGCTCAGGATGCCGAGGCGCCCGAAAGTCCCGGTGTGCTGGGCGCCCACGAAGCTGCCCAGTGATTCTGCGGCGTCTTCCACGACGACCAGTCCGTGCTCGTCCGCGAGTGCGACGAGCGCGACGAGGTCTACGGGGTGTCCGAAGGTGTGCATCGGCACGATCGCCGACACGCGCGCTCCCGTTGCGGGATTTCGCAGCCCGGCGGGGGTCCGCTCGAACCCGGCGATCACCGTCGCCAGCGCCCCGACATCCAGGCCCATGGTGACGGGATCGCTGTCGACGAAGTGCGGCCGTGCGCCGGCGTGCGACACGGCATTCGCGGTCGCGACGAAGGACAGCGCCGGGACCAGCACCTCGTCACCCGGCTGCACGCCGGCGAGTACCAGGGCGAGGTGCAGCGCCGAGGTCCCGTTGGAGACCGCGACCGCGTGCGCGGCCCCGGTGAATGCCGCGATCTCCTGCTCGAACCGGGTGACGAACGGGCCGACGGACGACACGAACGTTGAGTCGAGACATTCGGCGACCAGCGCTTTGTCCGTCTCGTCGATCTCGGGCTCGTGGAGGCCGATCGAGGGCGCATCTCCGACGACCGACCGCACGCGGTCGATGAAGGCGGCGGCGAGCGCGGCAGGCGGCTTGGACATCAGACGGTGTAGAGCTCGGTGCGATACCGCGCGAGGTTGGCGGGGTCGGAGAACCACTCGACGGTGTGCGCCAGCCCGGTACGGAATCCGTCGAGGCCGGCCAGCTCAGGCTGCCACCCGAGCAGCTCCTTGGCCTTCGAGTTGTTCGAGAACAGCCGCTCGACCTCGGAACCGGACGGCCGCAGTCGCTGCGGGTCCTCGGTCGCGACCGCGTCGCTCCCCATGATGTCGGCGATCGTCGCGAAGGTGTCTCCGATCGATACCTCGAACCCGGCGCCCAGGTTGATGACCTCTCCCGCGCCTGCCGTCGACTCCAGAGCGGCGATGAAGCCGCCGACCGTGTCGGAGACATAGGTGAAGTCCCGCGTCGGCGCGAGCGCGCCCAGCTGGATCGACTTCTTCCCCGATTCGATCTGGCTGATGATCGTCGGGATCACGGCGCGCGCAGATTGCCGCGGGCCGAACGTATTGAACGGACGGATGGTGACGACGGGGAGCTGGAAGGAGGTGAAGAAGGAATTCGCCATCTGGTCGGCGCCGATCTTGCTCGCCGAGTACGGTGACTGCCCTTGCAGCGGATGGCTCTCGTCCATGGGCACGAATCGGGCTGTGCCGTAGACCTCGCTCGTTGAGGTGTGGATGAAGCGCGACACTCCCGCGGCTCGCGCGGCGTTCAGGAGATTGAGGGTGCCCTGAATGTTGGTCTGCACGTACAGGTCGGGGGCTGAATACGAGAAGGGGATCGCGATGAGCGCCGCAAGATGCAGCACGGCATCGCACCCCGCGACCGTGGACATCATCAGGGCGGGATCGCGGATATCGCCCGGAACGATCTGCATCTGGGAGGTGATCTCACCGGGGCTCGTATCGAGCCATCCCCATGAGTCGAGCGAGTTGTAGACCACCATCGCGCGCACGTCGTGACCTGCTCGCACAAGGGACTCCGCGAGATGGGAGCCGATGAATCCGTCTGCCCCCGTGACGAGTACCTTCATCCTCCAAGCCTACAAGGGCAGCGAGACGGGCCGCCGCGGGCGGCGGTCGGCCCCGCGCGTGCGTCCTGTAGATTCAGGGGAGTGAAGGTCCTGTTCTACTCCCCGTTCGCGAACATCTGGGAGCACGCTCTCCCCGAGGCCCTCGTCGCCGAGTCCTTCATGCAAGAGGGCATCGACGTGAGCGTCGTCAGGTGTGACGGGATGCTGCAGGTGCACTGCGTCGCCATGTCGGCTGCGGGGGTGGGCCCGGATGCGACCCTCGGCGCCCGCGAGCGGGTGTGCATCGCGTGCCGCAAGCGTCGTGATCTCCTCGACGACCAGGTCGGCATCCCGACGGTCGTCATGGACGAATGGCTGACGCCCGAGATCCGCGCGCGCGTCGACCGGACCATCGACACGCTCGACCGTGACGCCTGGACCGACCTCGAGATCGACGGCATCCCGCTCGGCCGCTACGCCGCCTACGAGACGTGGATCAACGGAAAACTGCTGAGCCCGCAACTCGACGACCGGACCTGGGCGTATTACCTCGGTCAACTGCGCAACACGTTGCTCACCTACTGGGCGTCGGAGCGCATCATCGCGGTACACCAGCCGGATGCCGTGGTGGTCTACAACGACCATTACTCGGTCAACCACGCGTTCAGCGCCGCCGCCCGGATCGCGGGGATCTCGAGCTACACGATCCATGGCGGGCATCACAACGTGCGGCGCAACGAGACGCTCTCCATGTTGCGCAGCGACCACACCATGGAGGAGATCTTCCGGTCAGCGTCGTGGAAGAGGTTCCAGCAGAATCCCATCGGCGTGGCGGACGTCGCCTTGGTCGCCGGGCATCTCTCGGGCCTCTTCTCGGCCAGCAGCGGATTCGTCTACTCGAGCGCACTCGAGGGGACGAGTGCGACAGAGCTCCGCGAGCGGCTGGGGGTGGCACCCGGGGCGCCGGTGCTCCTCGCGACGATGTCGAGCGAAGACGAGCTGCTCGCCATCCGCCTCATCGACGCCATCCCGAGTGCGATCGAGCAGACGTCGCTGTTCTCCGACCAGTTCGAGTGGGTCGACCACCTGTTCGGCTACGCGCGCCAGCATCCGGAGCTGCATCTCGTGCTCCGACTGCATCCGCGCATGTTCCCGAACAAGCGCGAGGCGGTGCTGTCCCCTGTCGTCGCCCGCATCATGGCGCTGCGTGAGGGCGCTCCGAGCAACGTGACCTTCAACATGCCCGAGGACGGCATCGGCCTGTACGACCTCATGCAGGTGGTCGACGTGCTCCTGAACTTCCGCTCGAGCGTCGGCGCGGAACTCGCGTCCGTCGGCATCCCCGTCGTCGTGCCGGCCAACTCCGACTTCTACACCTACCC
>JBDSKH010000241.1:0-7123 GCA_039917005.1 Pseudolysinimonas sp. | reverse complement strand
GCCAGTGGCCGTTCTCGCTGTCACCGAGCAGAGCGCCGAAAGTGGATGGGGAATCGAAGCGAGGCAGGCACAGCCAGTCGATGCTGCCGTCGATTCCGACGAGCGCACCGGTGTGGCAATCGCCGATGAGGGCGTACTCCTCGATCGCCAGGGGCACGGCGGGCCTAATGCGTCGCCAGCAGCGAGGAGTGCTCCGGGTGCCGGTCGAACCATTCCGCCACGTACCAGCAGGTCGGGCGCACCGGACCGCGGCCGCTCTTCTCGACATCGTCGACGGCGAAGCTCACCAGCTGATCGGCGTACCCGCGGCCGCGGAACCGGGGGATCGTGATCGTGTGGTTGAAAACGAGGCCGTGCCCGTGATCCAGGTACTCGGCGACGCTCACGAGCTCGCCATCGACGTGCATCGTGTATCGGTGCGCGTCGGGCTCGTGGGTGAACTCGGTAGACATGGATTCCAGGCTACGCCCGGCGAACACGCATGACAGGAACATAGGCTTCGCGCATGGGAATCCGGGACATCGAACTCACGACGATTGACGGTCAGGCGACATCGCTCGCCGACTACGCAGACCAGACGGTGCTGGTGGTCAACGTCGCCTCGCGGTGTGGCAACACCCCGCAGTACGAGCAGCTCGAGGATCTGCAGAAGGAGTACGGCGACCAGGGCTTCACGGTTCTCGGGTTTCCCTGCAACCAGTTCATGGGTCAGGAGCCCGGGACGGCCGAGGAGATCAAGGAGTTCTGCTCCACGACGTACGGCGTCACCTTCCCGCTCATGGACAAGGTCCAGGTGAACGGCCGCGGGCAGCACCCGCTGTACGCCGAACTCACCCAGGTCGAAGACGACAAGGGCCGGGCAGGAAAGGTCACCTGGAACTTCGAGAAGTTCGTCATCGCCCCCGACGACTCGGTCCGGCGATTCTCGCCGAGGACGCTGCCCGACGACCCACGCGTGATCTCGGCCATCGAAGAGGGCATCGCGGGCTCGGCGCAGAATCAGACTCCGGCGAGAACGGGGACCGGCGCCGTCTAGCCGCACCGGTACAGTGATCGCGTGTTCATCCTCGCGATCATCTTCACTCTCATCGGCATCGTCGCCCTCATCGTGGCGGCATCCAACGCGAAGGCGCGTGTCGTCTCCGCCGGCGACACGCCCAACGGCAGCGCCTTCCGCCGCGGTACCAACGTCGTCATCTCGCGCGCCGCGCGCTGGGCGGCCATCGCGCTGTTCTTCCTGGCGCTGGTGTTCCTGGCATTCAGCTCGTTCTTCCGGCAGGACGTCGGTCAGGCGAACGTCCTGCGCGACTGGACCGGCAACATCGTCGGCACCGAGACCGCGAGCGGCCTGCACCCGAAGGCGCCGTGGGTCGACACCGTCACCTTCGACGTGCGCAACCAGCGTGCGGTCTTCGTCTCCGAGCAGGAGCCCGGCCAGGGTGACAACATCGGCGGATCACCCGACGGCCCGCAGATCACCGTCCAGGATGCCGAGGGCGTGACGGCGAACATCGACATCGCGATCCGGTACAGCCTCGATCCCGCCGCCGTCAGCGATATCTACAGCGCGTACTACAACGAGGACAACCTGAAGCAGCGCCTGATCTTCAACGACATCCGGTCGGTCGTCCGGTCGGTGCCCGGACGTTTCGACACCCTGGAGATGCTGACCGACCGCAACGCGGTGCAGGAGGCGATCTTCGAGGCACTCGAGGCCCGCTGGGCCGACGACGGGATCATCGTCGAAGACGTCGCCCTGCAGGAGATCCGGTACGGCGACCAGGTCACCGGCGCCTACGCGGCGGCCCAGGAAGCCCAGATCAATGTGCAGACCGAGACGGCGAAGCTCGAGGCGGCGAAGGTCTCCGCGCAGCAGAAGGTCGTGCAGGCGCAGGCGGAGGCCGACGCGAACGCGATCCTGGCCGCCAGCCTGACCCCGGCGATCCTGCAGCAGCGCTACCTGGACACCCTCAAGGAGCTCGCCGCGGCCGGCAACCTGGTCATCGTGCCCGAGGGCTTCAGCGGCCTGGTCAACGTCGCGAAGTAGCCGATAGCGACTATCGCAACGCCGCCAGCACCTCCTCGTCGGAAGTCTGGCGGAAGTCGCGGTAGTGCTGCCCGACCGCCCAGAAGTGACGCGGGGTTTCGACCGCGACGTACGCGTCGGCCGCGTCGCCGAGCCGGGTGACCCATGCGGCCGGCGCCACCGGCACGGCCAGGATGACGCGAGAGGCACCGAGCGCGCGGGCTGCACGACAGGCGACTCCGGCGGTCGCTCCGGTGGCGACGCCGTCGTCGACGATGATCGCGGTGCGTCCCGCGAGGTCGAGCGGCGCGCGGCCGGCACGGAATCGGCTCTCGCGGCGGACCAGTTCCGCGGCCTCCTGGCGCTCGATGTCCGCCAGGGAATCGGCGGTCGCCCCGACGGCAGCCGCGGCCTCCTGATCGATGACCCGGATGCCGCCCGGCCCGATCGCGCCGATGGCGTACTCGGCGTGGCCGGGTGCGCCGAGCTTGCGCACGACGAGCACATCGAGCGGGGCGGCGAGCGCATCGGCGACGGCGCGGGCGACGGGGAGGCCGCCGCGAGGAAGGCCGAGGACGATGGGCGGCCCGGCGCTCGAGAGATCGAGGCCGCCCGGAGCGAGCAGCGCCTCGGCGAGCCGCTTGCCCGCTGCTGCCCGGTCGGCGAACACGGTCAGTGCCCGCGCAACCGCTCGATGTCGCGGCGGTCGCGTTTCGTCGGGCGCCCGGCGCCCGGATCTCGCCACGCGACGAACACCCGCTCCTCGCGCGGAGGCGGCGGGGGAGTGCGGTCGTCGAAAGCGGTCGCAGCGAGGGCCGCGCTCACCCGCTTCGCCATGATGGCGCGTACCTCGACGATGCGCTCGCCTCCGGTGGTGAACACGCGCACTTCGTCGCCGATCTTCACGGTCTGCGCAGGCTTGGCCCGGTCGCCGTTGATCCGCACGTGACCGGCCTTGCACAGTGCGGTCGCCGCAGAACGCGTCTTGGCCAGGCGGATCGCCCAGATCCAGCTGTCGACGCGACCCTCGGCCATGACTCCAAAGGTAACCCGCTGGCGTCGAACCGTAGGCTGGTTCCATGGCCCGCGCTCATCACGACTCGAGTGCGCGACGTCCGCACGGTCCCGAGGATGTGTGGGTGGATGGACCGGACGGCCGCTACTGGGGTCGGCACGGCGCGGCCGGGCTTCTGCTCGCCCATCCCGGCGCCGGGGTGCTGCTGCAGCTGCGGGTCGAATGGAGCCACTTCGGCGGCACCTGGGGTCTCCCCGGTGGTGCACGCAAGGCGCACGAGACCCCCGAGCAGGCGGCGATCCGCGAGGCGGACGAGGAGGCCAGCGTGCCTCCCGACGCTGTCGAGGTGCTGGCGACTCGCGTCTTCGACGTCGGGTACTGGAGTTATACGACCGTCTTGGCGAAGGCATCCCGGCTCTTCGAACCGGCGATGGGCGACGCTGAAAGCTCCGATCTCCGATGGGTGCCGTTCGCCGAGGTGGCCGCGCTACCGCTGCACCCCGGCGTCGAAGCGGAATGGCCGGAGCTGCGCGCCTCGCTAACGGCTCTCGACGAGGAGCTCGCTGCCGCGATCGGCGGCGAGTGACGCCTTCCACGCGACGAGCGCGCGGACGGTCTCGCTCTCGTCGGCGGCGAGGTCGTCCATGACGTCGGCAGGCACGTAGAAGTTCACCGCGACCCAGCCGCGCACGGCCTCTGACTCGTCGTGCGCGAGTTCGCGCAGCAGGTTGCACGATGTCGACTCGTTGCGGGCGAGGCAGGCGCGGACGCCCGCGTCGGGATCGCGCGCGAGACGTTCGGCGAGGTCGAGGGGCGTGTGATAGCTCGAGGCCACGCTTTCGCGGATCTTCGGATTCGGGCTCTCGGCGAGCAGCCGCAGGCGCGCGATCTTGGATGCCGTGACCGGGGGAGCGGGATGCAGCGCCGCGGCCTGCTCGGCGGTCAGCATGCTCGGCGCCATCGCGGCCAGCTGCGCGCGCTGGGCGGGCGTGTTGAACCGGATACACGACATCCCGTCAGGCTACGCCTGGGAGGTGCGAGCCTCCTGGCGGGCACGCCGCGGGAACCACGGCACGATCGGCGAGGTCGTCGCCTGGTACGCGGCGTACTCCGGATACTTCGATCGCGTGATGCTCTCGTGAAGATCGTCGATCCGATGAAGAGGATCGTCAGCAGGAACGCACCGAGCACGGTCCACTGCAGGAGCGATCCGGCGGCCATCGCCCCGAAGAGGAACAGCACCCACCACTGCGACTGCTCGAAGAAGAAGTTCGGATGCCGCGAGAACCGGAAGAGGCCGGACTGAAGGAAGCGCGGGCTCGGCTCGCGACCCGCGGCGACCGCCGCCGCCTTGTGCCGGTGGAACGCCCATTGCTGCTGGTCGGCCAGCGTCTCGCCCGCGAGCAGTGCCAGGAAGAGCACGGTGAGCAGCACGTCGAGCAGCCCGAACGGCGCGCGGTTCTCGAAGGCCGTGAACGCCGGCAGCGTGATCAGCACCAGGATTGCGTTCTGGTACAGCACGATGAAGAGCAGGTTGAAGACCGCGAACTGCGCTGGGCTCATGCGGCTGCGAAGCACCTCCCACCGGTAGTCCTCGACTCCGGTGTAGCCGCCCTTGCGCGCGAAATTGAACGTCAGGCGCGCGCCCCAGAGCGTGACGAGGCCGGCCATCACATCCAGTCGCGCATCGGTCAGACCTGCCGCGATCGCGAAGATCCAGACGTAGACGACCGGCACGATCGACCACAGACGGTCGACCCAGGAGTTGTCTTTCGAGACCAGGGAGGCGATGAAGCAGAACGCGCAGACCGCAGCGGCGACGAGCGCGACCACGAGCAGGGGGGACATGCGGCGATGCTAGCGGAGCCCTGGACGCGGCTCCGGAACGCACGGCTAGACTCGGGCGACGAAGGAGGTCGGACTGGTGACGACGGTGAGCACGCGGATCGTGACGATCCCGAATCTGCTCAGACTCTTCCGACTCCTCCTCATCCCCGTCTTCCTCATCCTGCTCGTCGTGGGGGCGTACATCTGGGCGCTTGTCGTGCTCGTCCTGTCGAGCGCCACCGACTTCGTCGACGGCTACGTCGCACGGCATTTCAACCAGATCAGCCGGGTCGGCCAACTGCTCGACCCCGCCGCCGACCGGCTCTTCATCTTCTCGACGCTCATCGGCCTGGCGTGGACGGGATTCATCCCGTGGTGGTTCGCGGGGGTGATCTTCGCGCGCGAGTTGCTGCTGCTGATCATCGGCGTGATCCTGGCCAATCACGGGTACGGGCCGCTTCCGGTGCATCACCTCGGCAAGATGGGGACGTTCGCCCTCCTGACCGCGATGCCGCTCCTGATCCTCGGCGCCGCCTTCCCGCAGATCGACGTGTTCGCCTATCCGGTCGGCTGGGCCGCCGCCCTGTGGGGAGTGTTCCTGTACTGGTGGGCGGGTGTCCTTTACGCTCTCGAAGCCGGTCGCCTGATCCGGATTCCGAGGGACTCGCCGGTCGCGGCATCCGATAGCCTTGACTCGCTGAGGGAGGATTGACGATGGTCGAACCCGGGGATGAGCCCGCCACCGATGATGCGAAACCCGGTGGGTTTGCTTCGGGTGATACAACGGCGCACTTCACCGATGACTTCGTCGCCCAGCTCGCCGCCATGGAGGCGGGCATCTCACCGGAGGAGCAGGAGTCGATCACGGCTCTGCCGTCCGGCTCGGCCCTTCTGATCGTCCGTCGAGGACCCAATGTCGGTGCGCGCTTCCTGCTCGACGCCGACCTCACCGTCGCCGGCCGGCATCCGGATGCCGACATCTTCCTCGACGATGTGACCGTCTCCCGTCGCCACGCGGAGTTCGTCCGCGTCGGCACCGCCTTCCAGGTGCACGACCTCGGGTCGATGAACGGCACCTACTTCGATGGCGTCCGTATCGAGTCCGCCCTGTTGTCCGATGGTGCGGAGGTGCAGGTCGGCAAGTTCCGGCTCACCTTCTACGCGTCGCGCTTCGACCTCGCCACCCAGAGTCGTTGATGGCGGGCGCGGCGTCTCCGGCAAGGTTGCCGGGGGGTTCTTCTCAGCTTCTGAGCATCGGGCAGGTGCTCGCGCGCCTCAGTCCTGAGTTCCCCGATCTGTCCCCGTCGAAGCTGCGGTTCCTCGAGGAGCGGCAGCTGATCACGCCCTCGCGCACCGAGTCGGGATATCGCAAGTTCTCTCCGAAGGATCTCGAGCGGTTGCGATTCGTCCTGTCGATGCAGCGCGACTATTACCTGCCGCTCAAGGTCATCCGCGGATATCTCGATGACCTGGATGCCGGGCGCGAGCCGGTGCTGCCAGGCGGGGCTACCGTCGCGGCGCCGTCGATGCTGCCGAGCGACCGGCGGCTCACGCGTGACGAGCTCATCAAAGAGGCGGGTGCGACGCCGATGCTCCTCAACGACGCGGTGAGCGCATCGCTGGTGGTGCCGGCAGATCACTTCGGCGAAGACGTGCTCACTGTGCTGCGCGCTCTCGTCGAGTTGCAGCGCTCGGGCATCGAGCCGCGTCACCTGCGAGGGTTCCGGGCGGCCGCGGAACGGGAGCTCGGGCTCATCGAGAGCGCGCTGATCCCGGTCTCGCGCCGCAAGGACACGGCGAGCCGCGCGAAGGCGGGCGAGTTGGCGCGCGAGATCGCGGGGCAACTCGAGGTCGTGCGATCGAGCCTGATCCGATCGGCGCTCGGCCGGCTCTGACCGACCCGGATGGGCGCGGCCGTCGCAGAAATTGGTCGCGACACGCCCGGACGGCCGTGGCGGTGCCCGGCGCGCGCGGGTACCGTGTGAGCACACAAGGATTTCACCTTCAAGTTCAGCTTGAGGGTTAGTGCTCCATCTCTGGAGGAGAGTCGCATGAGCGATCTGCCGGTCGAACGGCGTGTGAATCGCAACGAGGAGACTCGTTACGATCGCGGCCTGCTCTTCACCGACGGTATGCCCGACCTCGACGACACCTCGGGTTACCGAGGAACCATCGCCGCGCGTGCCGCCGGCATCAGCTATCGCCAGCTGGACTACTGGGCGCGCACCCAGCTCGTCGAGCCCACCGTGCGCAGC
>JBDSKH010000240.1:0-3280 GCA_039917005.1 Pseudolysinimonas sp. | reverse complement strand
CCTGCTCACGCGCAATAGCGACCCGATCTCGTGGGACTTCGGGTCCGCCGCGAAACACCACCAGCTGTACAACCCGTGGCTCGACACCACGACGGCCGAGATGGATGCCGACCCGAGCGCCCCGCACGAGGGCGCGACGCGACCCCGGCTCGAGTCTGGCGCGCGCGCCGGCATCTCGACCCTGCGCGGCGCCTTCAGCCCCGATGCCGAGATCGCCGAGGGCGTCGCCAAGAAGATCAAGCGCGAGTTGGAGAAGTTCGGCGTCGCTGACCAGCCCCTGGGCGTCGACGTCATCGAGCTCCCAGTGCTCTTCGCGCTGCAGCAGGCGGGCATCCGCGTGGTCGACGGGCAGCAACTCTTCATGGAAGCCCGGCGCATCAAGACCGGCGACGAGATCCGGCTGCTGACGCAGGCCGCGTCGATGGTGGACGCCGCGTACGAGGAGCTGTACCGCTTCCTCCGCCCCGGCGTGCGCGAAAACGAGGCCGTGGGTGTCGTCTCCAAGACCCTGTACGACCTCGGCTCGGAGCATGTCGAAGGCGTGAATGCGATCTCGGGCGAACGCTGCTCACCGCATCCACACGTGTTCTCCGACCGCCTCATCCGTCCCGGCGATCCCGCGTTCTTCGACATCCTGCACAGCTTCAACGGCTACCGCACCTGTTACTACCGCACCTTCGCCGTGGGATCCGCGAGCAGCGCCCAGCGCGACGCGTACACGCGAGCACGCGAGTACATGGATCGCGCGATCGCGCTCGTGAAGCCCGGCGCGACGACGGCCGACATCGTCAAGGTCTGGCCGACCGCCCAGGAGTTCGGCTTCGCGGATGAGGAGGCGGCCTTCGCCCTGCAGTACGGGCACGGCGTCGGACTCTCGATCTGGGAGAAGCCGATCTTCTCGCGCCTCGTCTCGCTCGACCACCCCGAGGAGCTCAAGGAGGGCATGGTGTTCGCCCTCGAGACCTACTGGCCGTCGAAGGACGGCTGGGGTGCGGCGCGCATCGAGGAGGAGCTGGTCGTGACGGCAGACGGATGCGAGGTCATCACCAAGTTCCCGGCGGAGGAGCTGCTCGTCGCCGGGCGTCGCTACTACTCGATCGACGGGCCGCTCAACCTCGAGCGCGATTCGCAGTCGCACCTCAACACGCCCTGGGGGCGCGGCGAGGCCTGATTTCGAACTTCGAGACGCGTCGCCTGCGGCGGCGCTCCTCAACCAGCGCTAGTCGCTCAGCCCGAACCGGGCGTGCAGCCGCTTCATCCAGCGCGGCGCCCACCACATGATGCGCTGCTGCCACGTCATGAAGGCCGGCACCAGCAGGCAGCGCACGAGGGTCGCATCCAGAAGCACCGCGACGGCCAGAGCCGTGCCGAGCTGTTTGATGACCATGAGGTCGCCGGTCGCGAAACCGGCGAACACGACCATGATGATCAGCGCGGCGCTCGTGATGATGCGTCCCGAGCGCTGCAGCCCTCTGGCGATCGCCTCCCGGTCGGGCACGCCGGCATCCACCAGCTCCTTGATGCGCGACAGGATGAACATCTCGTAGTCCATGGCGAGCCCGAAGCCGAACGCGAAGGTCAGCAGCAGCACGAGCACGTCGACGCCGTGCACGTCGGCGGGATCGAACCCCATGAAGGGCGCGAAATTGCCCTGCTCGAACCCCCAGACCAGCACGCCGATCGAAGCCCCGAGCGAGAGGGCGCTCGCCACCAGCGCCTTGAGGGGCACGATGAGCGACCCGGTCATGAGGAAGAGGAACACCACGGTCCCGAGCGCGATGATGAGCGCGGCCCACGGCGAGCTGGCCAGTAGCGAGTTCGAGAAGTCGACCGTGCGGGCGTCGGAGCCGGTGACCCATGCCTCGCCGAGGCCGTCGGCCTGTTGCGCCGGCCGGTCGGCGCGGATGGCGTTCACCACGTCGATGCCGTCCGAGGGATCGACCCGCACGACGGTCCGCCAGGCGTCGCCGGATTCCACCGGAGTCCCGGTCGACTGGACGCCGTCGATGCCGGTTACCGCGTCGGCCCAGGTCGCGGCATCGGCCTCCGTCTCGGTGACCAATGCGACGCGCGGGCTGGTGGCATCCGGGAACCGATCGGCGAGCGTCTCGAGGAACGCGTGCTGGGTCGACGACTCCGGCAGCGCATCGACGCTGGTGTTCGCGAGGCGCAGCGAGGCGAGCGGGCTGCCGAGCAGCACGAGCAGCAGCGCGCAGGCGATCGTCACGACGGCCGGATGGCGCTGAACGCGACGTGTGAGCTTCGAGAAGAAGCCGTCGTCCGGCGCGACGTCGCCGAACCGCGAGACGACGCGGCCGACGCCGGGGATGCGGGTGAGCGCGCCCGGACGCAGCAGCCGGTCGCCCGTCAGACTCAGCAACGCGGGGATCAGGGTCAGGGCGGATGCGATCGCGATGACCGTGACGGCCAGCGCGCCCAGCCCGATCGCCCTGACGATCCGCGGTTCGAAGACCAGCAACCCGAGCGACGCGATCGCGAACGTCACGCCCGAGTAGACGACCGTGCGGCCGGCGGTCTCGGCCGTGCGCCGGATCGCCGCGAGCCTGCCCTCCCGCCCGGGCACCCCGGCGGCGCGATGCTCTTCGCGGAACCGGCTCACGATGAGCAGCCCATAGTCGATCGAGAGGCCGAGCCCGACGGCCGTGACGACGTTCACGACGGTGGTGTCGATGTCGAGCAGGAACGTGAACGCCAGCAGGGCGCCGAGCGCCCCGGCGATCGAGACGCCCGCCCCGATGAGCGGGATGCCGGCCGCGATGAAGCCCCCGAACACGACGAGCATCACGACGAGGGCGATCGGCAGGGCGACGGTCTCGCCGCGCTTGAGGTCGTTCTCCGAGATCGAGACGATGGAGCGGACGAGCAGCCTGCCCCCGCCGACCTCGACGGTCGCATCCGGATGCGCCTCCCGCAGTTCCGCAGCCGTGTCGCGCAGATCCTCGGTCGCCGTATCCACCTCCGCATCGTCGGGCAGCGCGCCGTCGACGCCCTCGACGATGACGCTGACGAGAAACCCGCCGCCATCCTCGGCTACGAGGGACGCGAGGGCCGGGACGACCGATCCGTCGGGCATCGTGGGCACACCGACTGCGGTCACGACCGACGTGCGGGTCAGGTCGCCCAGCCGGGCGATCAGGTCGGCGACGGTCTCCACGGCATCCGGGTCGTCGGGCGCGATGCCGGCGGCGAGCAGGGTCAGCGACGACCGCTCCTCCTCGTCGCCCGCCAGGATGTCGTCGGCGCGCGAGCTCTCCCCGTC
>JBDSKH010000239.1:0-4998 GCA_039917005.1 Pseudolysinimonas sp. | reverse complement strand
CGGCGAAGACGAAGTGGCGCGGCTGGATCCATGCGGGCACGTTCCCGCTGGCGATCGCCGCCGGCATCGTGCTCATCGTGCTGTCGGAAGGCGGGCCGGCCAAGATCGCGTCCGCCATCTTCATGGCCAGTTCGCTCCTGCTCTTCGGTGTCTCGGCGGTGTATCACACCTTCAACTGGAGCCCCAAGGTCAAGGCCGTCTTCCGGCGTCTCGACCACTCCAACATCTTCCTGCTCATCGCGGGCACCTACACGCCGCTCGCCGTCGACGCCCTCGAGTGGCCGAAGAACGTCATCATGCTGTCGGTCATCTGGGGCGGCGCGATCCTCGGCATCCTTTCGCGCATCTTCTGGCTGAAGGCACCCCGGTGGTCGTACGTCGTGCTGTACATCGCGCTCGGATGGGCCGCCGTCATCTACATGGGCGACCTGTTTGCCGCGAATCCGGTCACCATGGTGCTCGTCATCGTCGGCGGCATCTCGTACACGGTCGGGGCGCTCTTCTACGCGTTCAAGCGGCCGAATCCGGTTCCCGGGGTCTTCGGATTCCACGAGCTGTTCCACACCTGCACGGTGATCGCGTTCCTCTGCCATTGGACCGGGATCCTGCTGGTCGCGATGCATCCCATCGCGGGCTGAGTCAGCCGCCGGCCGGATTCTGTGGGGGCTCGTCGGCCAGCGCCGCGGCCTCGGCGGCCAGCGCCTCCGACGCGAGCTGCTCGCGCACCTGCGCGCGGTAGTTCACCCGGCGGATGCGGCGGGTCATGTCGATGATCAGGAGCACGACAGCGATGACCAGGGCGAACGTGATCGCGAATCCCCAGACGCCGGGCGTCACGAGGTCCGCGTCGACGCCGGATGAAGGAACCGGTGACGGTGTCGGGACGGTGAACCAGAGCACGTGCGCCTTCCGGATTGCCAATAGCCTGGAATCCAGCGTAAACGGTAGGAGGGTCGTGTGAGCACGGACTCCCTCGAGGCGCGCTACGGGCGCGGCGCCGAGCAGCGCCGGCGCACCCGTCTCCTCGCGATGATCGCCGGTGTCGGAGTCGCCGTGGTCGTCGTCGCCTGGGTCGCCTGGGTGGGACTCTTCGGGGCGAACGCCTCGCTCGGCAGCCACGACCTGGGGTACTCCCTCATCGGCGACAATGCAGTCGAGGTCCGCTACGAGGTGACCGCGGATGCGATGACACCGGTGTCGTGCGCGGTGCAGGCCCTGAACGACTCGTTCGCCGTCGTCGGCTGGAAGATCGTCGTCATCCCCCCGTCGGAGCAGCCCACCCGGCAGTTCCGCGAGACCCTACGCACCTCCGAACCGGCTGTCACCGGCTTGATCTACCGTTGCTGGCTGACCTAGGCTTGCGGGACTGAGAGACCGGCCACCGGCCGGTCTCCTCGTTTGTAAGGAGCAACACCATGTCCGACGCACCCGCCACCACGTGGCTGACGCAGGAGTCCTACGACCGGCTGAGCGCCGAGCTCGAGGAGCTCAGCGGTCCGGCGCGCGCTGACATCGCCAAGAAGATCGAGTCCGCCCGCGACGAAGGCGACCTCAAGGAGAACGGCGGCTATCACGCCGCCAAGGACGAGCAGGGCAAGATCGAGGCCCGAATCCGTCAGCTGACCCAGCTGCTGCACAACTCCACCGTCGGCGAGCCGCCGGAGAGCCACGGCGTCGTCGAGATCGGCACGGTCGTGACGGCGAAGATCGCGGGCGACACGAGCACCTTCCTGCTGGGGTCGCGCGAGATCGCCGACGACTCGAGTGATATCGAGGTCTACCCGGCAACGAGCCCGCTGGGCCAGGCCATCCTCGGACTCAAAGTCGGCGAGTCGGCGACCTACACGGCGCCCTCCGGCAAGGAGATCACGGTGCAGGTCACGAAGGTCTCGACCTACACGGGCTGAGCGAACTGCGTGTGCGGGATGACCCCGCGAAACGCGGCGACCGCGCTCGGCGTGTTTCGCGGCATGCGCGCCGCAGGAGCGGCGGCGCGCCAGACAACTCAGAAGTCGGCGCGGGGACGGTAGCCGGCGTCGCGCAGCTTCGCCAGAACCAGCTCGGCGTGCTCGGGACCGCGCGTCTCGATGTGCAACTCGAGCTCGACCTCGTTGATCTGCAGACCGCCTCCGTGACGGGTGTGCAGCACCTCGACGACGTTCGCGTTGGCCTCGGCGACGAGCTCGGCGGTGCGAGCCAGCTGCCCCGGACGGTCAGGCAGCGGGATGCGCAGCCGCAGGTACCGCTCGGACGCCGTGAGGCCGCGGCTGATGACCCGCTCCATGACCATCGGGTCGATGTTGCCGCCGCTCAGGACGATGACGGTCGGCCCGTCCACGCGGTACGCCCCGGTCAGAGCCGCGGCGACGCCGACCGCCCCGGCGGGCTCGACGACGAGCTTGGCCCGCTCGAGCAGCACGACGAGGGCGCGCGCGGTGTCGTCGTCGGCGACGGTCACGATCTGGTCGACGGTGTCCCGGATGATGGCGAAGTTGAGCTCGCCCGGTCGCCCCACGACGATGCCGTCGGCGATCGACGGAGCCGTCGTGATCTGAACCGGCTCGCCCGCGGCGAGCGACGGCGGATATGCGGCCGCGTTCTCCGCCTGCACGCCGATGATCCTGACGCGGCGGCCGATCTCGGGAGCGAGCTGGGCGAACGCGCTCGCGACGCCGGAGATGAGTCCGCCCCCGCCGATCGGCACCACGACGTTCTCGACATCGGGAACCTGCTCGAGGATCTCCAGGGCGAGCGTGCCCTGGCCGGCCACCACATCCGGGTGATCGAAGGGCGGGATGATGATGGCGCCGGTGCGCTCGGCGAAGGCGGCGGCACCCTGAAGGGTCTCGTCGACGACGTGGCCGTGCAGCACCACCTCGGCACCGTAGTTGCGCGTCGCCTGTAGCTTCGGCAGCGCGACGCCCAGCGGCATGAAGATCGTGGCGGCGATGCCGAGCTCGCGCGCGGCGAGCGCGACACCCTGCGCATGGTTGCCGGCGGAGGCCGCGACCACGCCGCGCGCCCTTTGCTCGGGGCTCAGCTGGGCCAGCAGGTTGAATGCCCCGCGGATCTTGTAGGAGCCGGTGCGCTGGAGGTTCTCGGCCTTGAAGTACACGTCCTGCCCGAGCAGCTCGCGCAGGTAGCGCGACTTCTCCATCGGGGTGGTGTCGACGACCGCCGAGACGCGCTCGCGCGCCTCGCGTATCTCCGCCAGCGTGGGTCCGGCCAGTTGCGCGGGGGCGCTCGTCCTCGCCTTACTCGCCACGGGTCACCGCCCGTCGCGTCGGCGGCAGGACGTCCTCGACCGTCGGGTGCGGATTGGTGCGCCATTCGCCCCGCGCGATGTAGCCGATCATCACGTTGAGCGTCGCAACGAGCGGGACGGCGAAGAGGGCACCGGGGATGCCGGCGACGAACCCGCCGGTCGCGACCGCGAGGACGACCGCGACGGGATGCACCTTGACCGCGCTTCCCAGCACGAAGGGCTGCAGCACATGGCCCTCGAGCTGCTGCACGAGGATCACGATGCCCAGCATGACCAGGGCGGGCACCGGTCCCAGGTAGATGAGGGCGACGAACACGGCGAAGATCCCGGTGGCGACGGCGCCGACGACCGGGATGAAAGACCCCAGGAACACCGCGATGGCGATCGGGATCACGAGCGGGAAGGGCTCGCCGATCGCCCAGCCCAGGATGAACGCACCGAGTCCGATGCCGACCGCGTCGACGAACGCGACGAAGATCTGCACCCGCACGAACGTCGTGAGGGTGATCCAGCCGGCCTCCCCCGCGCCGATGATCGCCGCACGCGACCGCATCGGGAACAGGCGGACGATCCACTGCCACATGCCGCGGCCGTCGATCAGGATGAAGAGGGTGGTGAACAGGGCGATCAGGCCGCCGGCGAGAACGTGTCCCGCCGTCGAACCGACCGACAGGGCTCCGGTGAGCAGCGAGCCGCCATCTGACTGCAGCGCCGCGACGAGGTCGTCGACGTAGCCCGTGATGTCCTTCTCGCTCAGGTTGAGCGGGGGCGACGAGAGGAACTGCACGAAGTCCTCGTACTTCACCTGCGTCGTCTCGACCAGGTCGGGCAGCCCTCGCCTGACCGTGATGATGATGACCGTGATGAGCCCGGCGATGACGACCAGCAGGCCGAGCTCGCACAGGGCGACGGCGAGGGCTTTCGGCCAGCCCTTGCGCTGCAGCCACGAGCAGAACGGCACGAGGAGGGCGGCGAGCAGGATGGCGACGAAAACCGGCACCGCGACGTCGCGCAGCAGCACGACCAGGAGCCCGATGAGCGCGACGACCGCTGCAACGGCCAGGATGCGCCAGGACCAGGCCGCAGCGACCCTCATCCCCGGCGCCACCGACGCGGCCACTTCAGCGTCGGTCGGGGCCGGCGCGGTCTTCTCGCGGGAGCGGATCGCCATGGCGACAGTCTAGGCACGGCGACAGCCTGCTCAGGACAGACGAATGCCGCTCGCAGCATACGCCCGGCCGGTGTCTGACGCCGTCGTTAGGCTCGGACGGTGGCCGACTCGATCTCCCCCGCTGCCGCGCGGCGCATCGCTCTCGGCGCGCAGGGGCTCGGCAGCGCGCGACCGGATGTGGTGGGCACCCGGCAGCTGAACCTCGCGATCCAGCGGCTCGGCCTCCTCCAGCTCGACTCGGTGAACGTCTTCGAGCGCAGCCACTACCAGCCGGTGTTCGCCCGGCTCGGACCTTACGACAAGACCCTCCTCGACAAGCTCACGTTCGCGCGCCGCGGGCGGTACGTCGAATACTGGGCGCACGAGGCGGCGGTCATCCCCGTCGAGCATTGGCCCCTGTTCCGCTGGCGCATGCAGTGGTACCGCGAGTACTTCGCGCGCGTCACCGACGGCTGGATGGCCGCGAACGACGAGACCCTGGCGTGGCTGCGGGCAGAGCTGGCCGACAAGGGACCTCTCCCGGCATCCAAGATCGAGCGCGACGTCCAGCAGCGTCGCGGCT
>JBDSKH010000238.1:0-2898 GCA_039917005.1 Pseudolysinimonas sp. | reverse complement strand
CACGACCGCGCCATCCGGTGACAGCTCCACCCGGTCGATGGAACCGCGCACGACCGCGTCGCCGACCGCCAGCTCGAATCGCTGCTCGGCGGCGACCGCTTGCTTGCCAGAGCCGGCGAAGTCGGTCAGGTACTCCGACATCGCGAGGGTGAACCGCCACATGGTGCGCTTCTGCCGCTCCTCGATCCACTCCGACTCGAACAGCAGCTCGCTCCAGCGCGACTGCACGGTGGCCCACAGCCCGTCGGGATCGGGCGAGGTCGCGAGCTCGAGCGCCGAGTGCATGATGGTGCCCACGTTGGCCGCCATGCCCGGGTCGCTGCGCGCTACGGACTCGAGGAACCAGTCGAGCGCCGACTTCTCGACGGTCTCGAGGCTCGACGGCCGGATCGGGACCGCCTGATCGGTGAACAGCCGGGCATCCGTACTGACCGGGGCGATCCCGTGCCATTCGCCGGGGTTCGCCCCCGGCACCTGCTGTGCCGCGAGCTCCGCCAGGCTCGACGACGCCGCGGCGCGATCCACGGGGGTGGCCGCCGGGTCGGTCAGGATGCGACGGAGACGCCCGACCATCCCCCGCAGCGAAAGGGGCGGCCTGCCAGAGTGGTCGGCCGGCGCCACCCGATCGCCGAGCATCGTGAGGAACGGGCTCACCGCCTCATCGTCGTTGGCGACCGCGGCCAGCACCAGCCGGCGTCGCGCGCGCGACACGGCCAGCGCGAACAGGCGCAGTTCGTCGTCGCGGATCGCCCGGCGCTCGTCGATGGATGCCGAGTCGATCGCGAGGACTGCCCGCACCAGCTCCTGCGGCCAGAGCAGCGAGCCGCGGAGGCGCATGTTCGGCCACACGCCCTCTTGAAGCCCCGCCACCACGACCGTGTCGAACTCGAGCCCGATCGTCGCCGAAGGCGTCGCCACGAGAACGGCCTCGCTGAGCGCGCGCGGTGCCAGCACGTCTTCCGGCACGTCGGCGTCGAGAACGTCGGCGAGGAAGACCGCTGGCGGTTCGTCGGCACGGCGCTCGGCGAAGCGCTTGGCGGTGGTGAAGAGCGCGACGATCCCGTCGAGATTGCGGTTGGCTTCGGCGGCGGTGAGCCCCGAGCCCATCGCCTGGTCGTACCAGGTCTTCGCGAGTCCGCTGCGATCCCAGGCGAGCCAGAGCAGTTCCTCGATCGAGCCGTCGGCGTCGCGCAGCTTCTGCAGGGTGACGGCGAGCCGGTCGGCCGCGCGGGCGACCCGATGATCGATGGTCGCCAGCCGCCCCGGCGCGGACAGCCCCTCGACGAGCAGCTCGTCGGCACCGCGCTCGCCGCCGCCCGCGAGTTCCTCCGCCCGCAGAGCGAGCCGGAGCCGCCTCAGGGCGAGCCGGTCGAGACCGCCGAATGGGCCGAGCAGCAGGTCGTTAGCGACCTCGGCCGTCAGGGCGAGGCGACCGATGCCGACGTCGACGAGGGTGAGAAGTGCGCGGGCCGCAGGATCGTCGCGCAGGGCGATGCCCCCCGTGACGACCCGGACGGGCACCTCGGACTGCGCGAGCGATCGTCGCACCACGTCGAGCTGCGCGCGGCTGCGGACGATCACGGCCAGTTGCGACCACGGCACCCCGTGCAGGAGATGCCGCTCGCGCAGCTCCCGCGCTATCGCCGCCCACTCGCGCGCCGGAGTCGTGGCGTCGACGCGCACGATTCCCTCGTCGCCGGCGCCGGTCGCCCGTG
This sequence comes from Pseudolysinimonas sp., assembly GCA_039917005.1. GTDB lineage: Bacteria > Actinomycetota > Actinomycetes > Actinomycetales > Microbacteriaceae > JBDSKH01. Next base: position 1,183 of record JBDSKH010000238.1, on the reverse strand, counting down.
CGGCACGCTGGGTTCCGGCGGCCGCAGCACCGATGCGGTCGGTCACGGCCGAGGTCACTGCGCGCAGAGTCTCACCGTGCCGATGGACGTACTGAAGGGTGAGCCTCTGCACGCCGTCGATGCGCAGCACGTCCGAGAGCCGGCCGAGCACGTCGGTCTCGCCGCCCCGGAAGCCGTTCGCCGCCACATCCGGGTCGCCCACCGCGACGACGGCCACCCCACGGGCGGCGAGGGCCCGGAGGATCGCGAAGGTCGCCTCCGTCGCCTCCTGGAAGTCGTCGACGATCACCAGGCGCACGGCCGCCGCACGCTCGCCCGGCTCGCCGGATGCCAGAGCCTGCACCGCGAACCGGGCGAGCTCGGCCTGGTCGAGCTGGCGCTCCCTCGCCGCGCTGATCACCTCGAGATACTCGGCGAGGAACGTCGCCGCAGCGACCCAGGCCGGGCGGTCGTGCTCCCGTCCGAGCCGCGCGAGACGAGGCGCATCGATGTCGAACTCGACGGCGCGGGTGATCAGCTCGCGGAGCTCGGAACGGAATCGAGCCGTGCGTCGCACCTCGGGGCCGAGGTCGTCGGGCCAGGCGGGCCCGCGCCCATCGATGATGTGACCCTCGAGAAGCCCGGCGATGTCGGCATCCTGCTCGGCGCCCGTCACCAGCCGGGGCGGGGGTGCACCGGCCGCCCTCGCCGCTTCGGTCGCGATCTCGAAGGCGAAGGATGCGACCGACCTCGCCAGCGGCCCCGCGGTCGCGCGCCCGAGCCTCACCGAGATCGCGTCGCGCAGCCGGGTGGCGGTCGTGCGCATGGGCGTGAGAACAAGGATCTGATCGGGCGACCATCCGCGCTCGATGACTCGCTCCGCAACGAGCTCGACGATCGTCGTGGTCTTGCCGGTGCCCGGCGCACCCAGGACGGCGGCGGAGACCCCGTCCGGCAGCGCGACGACCGCACGCTGACTGTCGTCGAGCTCGATCACCGGTGACTGCGGCCCCGCGGTGCGGACGAACCGCGCGCCGGGGGTCGTCGTCGAGCTCATGCGGACCACCGTATCCGCAAGCCCCGACGTGCTGCGCGGCCCCGCAGCCGAGCGTTCTGCCCACAGTGAACCGGCGCAACCCGGCCCCATCGCATCCCGTACTCTGACTTCGTGGACATTCGCATCGGCATCGCCAACAGCCCCCGT
>JBDSKH010000237.1:0-12111 GCA_039917005.1 Pseudolysinimonas sp. | reverse complement strand
GGTGCTCGCCGAGCTCGTCGCCGCGGGCGTCCCGGTCCGCCCCGGTCCCTCGGCCCTCGCCGTCGCGCAGGACAAGATCCACATGCGCGAGCGGTTGACCGCCCTCGGCGCTCCGGTCCCCGCCTGGGCCTCCGTGCATGACGCCGCCGGCCTCGGCGGCTTCCTCGATGCCAACGGAGGGGCGGCGGTCGTCAAGACGCCCCGCGGCGGGTACGACGGCAAAGGGGTGCGCATCGTGCACACCGCCGGCGCCGCCGACGACTGGTTCGCCGCGGATGCGACCGGCGGTCCTCTGCTGGTGGAGGAACTCGTCCCCTTCCGGCGCGAGCTCGCGCAGCTCGTGGCGCGCCGTCCGTCGGGTGACGTCGTCGCCTGGCCGCTCGTCGAGACGGTGCAGCGCGACGGCGTCTGCGCCGAGGTGTTCGCTCCCGCCCCCGATGCCGGCGCGCTGGACGCCGCCGCCCGCGACCTGGCGACGAGCATCGCATCCGGGCTCGACGTCACGGGGGTGCTCGCCGTCGAGCTGTTCGAGACCGAGGATGGCCGGCTCCTGATCAACGAGCTCGCGATGCGACCGCACAACACCGGCCACTGGACGATCGACGGCGCCGTCACGAGCCAGTTCGAGCAGCACCTGCGCGCGGTCCTCGACCTGCCGCTCGGCGATCCGTCGCCGACATCCGTCTGGTCGGTCATGGTGAACGTTCTCGGCGGCCCGGCCGGCGCGACCATGCCCGACCGCTACCCCGCGGCACTCGCCGGGGAGCCCGCGGTCAAGTTCCATTCGTATGGCAAGCAGTCGCGCCCCGGGCGCAAGGTGGGGCACGTGACGGCGACCGGCGCCGAGCTCGACGTCACCCGTTCTCGGGCGCGTGCCGCGGCGGCCTTCTTCCAGAACTGAGCCGTACCATGGCATCCGTGCCAGTAGAGAGCCCGAAGCGCGCGACGGGAGGCGACCCCGCGCCCGTCGTCGCGGTCGTCATGGGCTCCGACTCCGACTGGTCGGTCATGTCGGATGCCGCAGAGACGCTCGCGGCGTTCGGGATCCCCCACGAGGTCGAGGTGGTGTCGGCGCATCGCACGCCGCAGCGCATGATCGCGTTCGGGTCCGCGGCGGCCGCCCGCGGCATCCGGGTCATCATCGCGGGAGCCGGCGGCGCCGCGCATCTGCCTGGCATGCTGGCCTCGGTGACGACGCTTCCCGTGATCGGCGTGCCCGTGCCGCTCGCACAGCTCGACGGCCTCGACTCGCTCCTGTCGATCGTGCAGATGCCGGCCGGCATCCCGGTCGCTACGGTGTCGATCGGCGGGGCGCGCAACGCCGGCCTGCTGGCGGCCCGCATCCTGTCGACGACCGATGCCGTGCTCGCCCAGGCGCTCGCCGACTACGCCGCGGGCCTCGAGCGCCTGGTCGTGGAGAAGAACGAGTCGCTGCAGGCAACTCTGGACGCTGCGCAGCGCGAGCGGTGAGCGCTTCGAATCCGGTTCGCAACCCGGACACCCGGTCGCGACCCCTCATGACCAAGAGGGCGTGGTGGCTCGTGGTCCTGAACCTGCTCATCCCCGGCTCGGCGCAGGTGCTCGCCGGCAATCGCCGCGGCGGCCGGTTCGGGCTCGGCGCCACCCTGCTGCTCTGGGTGCTGATCGTGCTCGTGGCGGTCCTGTACTTCGTGAACCGCACGATCTTCCTGACGATCGTCACCAACCCGATCGTGCTCTGGGTGGCGGTCGCCGCCCTCGTGTTCTACGCCGTGCTCTGGATCGTGCTGACCCTCGACACCCTCCGCCTGGTGCGGCTCGTGAAGGTGGCGCCATCGGCCCGCGGGTTCGTCGCCGGCCTGGCCGTCGTCGCGCTCGTGGTCACCGCCGGGGGAGCCGGCTATGCCGCCGCCAGCGCGGTGTCGGCGATCGGCGTGCTCAACACGGTGTTCTCCGGCGGCGAGATCGCAGCGCCGGTCGAGGGCCGCTACAACATCCTGCTGCTCGGTGGCGACGCCGGCCCCGACCGGCTCGGCATGCGCCCGGACAGCATCTCGGTCGTCAGCATCGACGCCCAGACCGGGGCCGCCGTGATCTTCGGCATCCCCCGCAACCTGGAGCAGGCGCCGTTCGCCGGCGGCTCGCCGCTCCACGGTCCCTTCCCGAACGGATACGACTGCGGCGACGACTGCCTGGTGAGCTACCTCTACACGTACGGAACAGAGCACCCCGAGCTCTACCCGGAGGCCGAGTCGCAGGGCAGCACGCCGGGAGTCGAGGCGACGCGCGACGCGGCAGAGGGAATCCTGGGCCTGACGATCCAGTACTACGTGCTCATCGACATGCAGGGCTTCGCCAACCTCATCGACGCGCTCGGCGGCATCGACATCGACGTGGCCGAGCGGCTGCCCTACGGGGCGAACACCTACGACAACGGGTCGCCCGCCCCGCCCGCCGGGTTCATCGAGCCGGGACTGCAGCACATGGACGGCACCATCGCCCTCTGGTACGCGCGTTCCCGCTACGGCTCGAACGACTACCAGCGCATGGACCGGCAACGGCAGGTTCAGGATGCGATGCTGCGGCAGTTCGAGCCCGGCAACATCGTGCTGAAGTTCCAGGCGGTGGCGTCGGCCGGCGCGCAGGTGGTCTCGACCGACATCCCGCAGCCGATGCTCGGGCATTTCGTCGACCTCGCCGCGAAGACGCGGGAGCTGCCGATCGAGAAGCTCAACCTGGTGCCTCCGGAGTTCGACGTGCTGCACCCCGACTTCGCCTACATCCAGCAGCGCGTCGATGACGCGACCGCGCCGGTCGAGCCGGCCGAAGGGTAGGGCTCGCTAGAGGTCGGCGTGCAGCTGCCAGACCTTCTCGGCGGAGTCGCGCCAGCTGAAGGCGTGCGAGCGATCCGTGCCGGCGACCCCGAGCGCGTCGCGCTGTGACTCGTCCTCGAGCAGGCCGGCGATCGCCTCGCCGAGCCGGCCGGCGAACCCGTCGGCGTCCTCGCGCGGGACGACATAGCCCGCTTCGGCGGCCACCTCGACCAGCGCCGGGGAATCGGAGTGGATGACGGGACGCCCGAACGCGAACGCCTCGATCATCGCGAGGCCGAAGCCCTCCTCGAGACTCGGCTGAACGACGATGGTCGCGCCCTCGAAGATCGCGGAGAGGTCCTCGGGGTCGAGCCGGTCGCAGGAACGGATGCGCTCGGGGTCGACGCCGGCGTCCCGGGCGATCTCGCGCAATTCGGGCTCCACGGCTGATCCGGCACCGACGATGATGAGCGGGATGTCGCGCGTGCCCTTATCGGCCAGCCCGCGGATGAGGGGTTCGAGCCCTTTGCGGGGCTCCCATCCGGCCACGCTGAGCAGGTACTCGTCCGGAAGGCCGTGCTCGCGGCGGCGGTGGGCGGCGTCGCGCTGCGGCCGCAGATCGCTCGCGGGCGCGCCGCCGATGACGCGGACCCTGCCCTCGAACGCCAGGTGGGTGGCCAGCTCGTCGGCCACCGCGTGCGTCGGCACGACGATCGCATCGGCGTAGCGCTCGGCGCGCTTGCCCATGCCCCGGCACCAGCCGGCGTAGCGGCCGGGGAGCAGCTCCGGCCTCGTCCAGGCGATCGCGTCGTGGATGGTGACGACGGTCTGCTCGCCCGGGTTCGCCCCGCGGTCGTGACGATGCAATGGGGCCAGCAGGCTCGTGGCATGCACCATGCCGCTGCCCGGCAGGCGGGTGAAGCCGTGCTGCCATGCGGCCTGCAGCTCGCGGCGCGCGAGCGGGCTCTTGTAGAGCCCGCGCAGGCCCGGCAGGCGTTGCTCGAGGTCGACGTAGTCGGGTTCCGGCGAGGCGGACACGATGCCGGAGACGGTCGAGCCGCGCGGGGCGGTGCGGATCAGCTCGCGCGTGAGCTCTTCGGCGTAGCGGCCGATGCCTGCGGTGCCGGGGGCGATCACGTCGTCGACGATGACGCGGAGTGTGCTCATCGGGCGGTCTCCTGGGTCAGATCGGCGAATGCGCCGTCGGCGAAGGCGTCGTCGAGGGCCGCCCGCCACGGGCGCGGCACGTCGAGCGCGGCGCGAGTCCACGCCGAGTGCCCGAGCACCGAATAGGCGGGCCGTGGTGCGGGGCGCACGAAGGCGTCGCTCGTGGTCTGCTGCACGCGCTCCGGGTCGAGCCCGGCGCGGATGAAGAGCTCGCGGGCGAAGACGAACCAGGTCGCCGAGTCGCCGTTGGTGCCGTGGTAGATGCCGCCCGGGGCACCCAAATCGATGAGAGTGCGGATGAGCCGGGCCAGATCCATGGTCCAGGTCGGCTGGCCGACCTGGTCGGTGACGACGCTGACGGTCTCCCGCTCGGATGCCAGGCGCAGCATGGTGCTGGGAAAGCTCGACCCGCCCGCGCCATAGAGCCATGCCGTGCGGATGATGTGCGGGTCGGGATGGGCGGCCAGTACCCGGCGCTCGCCCTCGGCCTTGGTGCGGCCGTAGGCCCCGAGCGGATTCAGCGGCGCGTCCTCGCGGTAGGGCTCGTCGGCGGTGCCGTCGAACACGTAGTCCGTGGAGACGTGGACGAGCTTCGCGCCTGCGGCAGCGGCGGCGCGTGCCGCGTTCTCGGCGCCGACGGCGTTGATGGCGTGGGCGTCGTCCTCATGGCTCTCCGCGTCGTCGACCCGGGTATATGCAGCGGCGTTGATCACCACGTCGACGCCCGATGCCGCCGCCTCGACGGCAGCCGCATCCCGGATGTCGAGCTCGGCGCTGGTCGGAGCGTCCACCTTGCCGCTGAGCGTGCGCTGCAAGTCGGTACCGAGCATCCCGGCGCCGCCGAGGAGGAGCGTGCGCATCAGGCGAGCGCAGCGCGGGTCTTGAGCGGCTCCCACCACTCGCGGTTGTCGCGGTACCACCGCACGACGTCCGCGAGACCCTGCTCGAACGGCACGAGCGGCTCGTAGCCCAGCTCGCCCCTGATCTTGGAGATGTCGACCGAGTACCGCAGGTCGTGGCCCTTGCGGTCCTCGACGGCGTCGACGGACGACCAGTCGCGCCCGGTGGCATCGAGCAGCAGCTGTGTGAGCTCGCGGTTGCTGAGCTCGGTTCCGCCGCCGATGTTGTAGATCTCGCCGGCCCGGCCGCGCATGGCGACCATGGCGATGCCGCGCGTGTGGTCGTCGACGTGCAGCCAGTCCCGGATGTTCTCGCCGCTGCCGTAGAGCGGCACGTGCAGGTCGTCGATGAGGTTCGTGACGAACAGCGGGATGACCTTCTCGGGGAAGTGGTACGGCCCGTAGTTGTTCGAGCAGCGCGTGATCGACAGGTTCATGCCGTGCGTGCGGAAGTAGCTGCGCGCGAGCAGGTCGCTGCCGGCCTTGCTCGCCGAGTACGGCGAGTTCGGCTCGAGCGGGCGTGTCTCATCCCACGAGCCCTCGGCGATCGAGCCGTACACCTCGTCGGTGCTCACGTGAACGAAGCGCGGGACGCCGGCACGGAGGCTGGCGTCGAGCAGGCGCTGGGTGCCCAGCACGTTGGTCTCCACGAAGATGCCGGAGTCGCGTACCGAGCGGTCGACGTGCGACTCCGCCGCGAAATGCACGACGGTGTCGACCCCGGGGAGGACGTCGTCGAGCAGGCCGGCGTCACGGATGTCGCCGTGTACGAAGGAGTACCGGGGGTTCTCGGCGACCGGAGCGAGGTTGGCGAGGTTGCCGGAGTACGTCAGCGCGTCGTAGACGACGACTTCGGCGCCCTCGAGGCCGGGATAGGCGTCTTCTACGGTGCGCCGCACGAAGTTGGAGCCGATGAAGCCGGCTCCACCGGTGACGAGGACTCGCATGTGATCCTTGTTCGCTCGGACTGGGTCGGCCCAACTCTACCGGAGCGGCGTCGGCCGTCCGGCGGATCGTCGGCCGACGCCACCCGGTATCCTGAGTGGGGCCGATGGCCTTCCCCGTTCGCTCGCGAAGGTTGATGACGATGCACTACCTGGTGACCGGCCACACAGGATTCAAGGGCGCGTGGCTCACCAGGATGCTGGTGAGCCGGGGCCACACGGTCTCGGGCCTCTCGCTGGACCCGGTGAAGGACTCGCTGTTCGACGCGGCGAGGATCGTCGACGATGTCGAGCAGGACCTGCGGTGTGACATCCGGCAGGCTACCGCCGTCACGGAGGCGGTCTCCTCCATCGCGCCCGACGTCGTTCTGCACCTCGCTGCGCAGGCGCTCGTCCGCGATTCGTACCTCGATCCCCGCGGGACGTTCGATACGAATGTCATGGGCACCCTCTCGGTGCTCGAGGCCGTCGCCGCGACCCCGAGCGTCCGCGCGGCCGTCATCGTCACCACCGACAAGGTGTATCGCAACGTCAACCAGGTTGCCGGCTACGTCGAGGAGGATCCTCTCGGCGGGCACGATCCGTACAGCTCGTCCAAGGCGATGGCGGACATCCTGACCCAGTCCTGGATCGCCAGCTTCCCGGGAGCACCCACCGCGATCGCTCGCGCCGGCAACGTGATCGGCGGGGGCGATGTCAGCGACAATCGCCTGCTGCCCGATCTGCTGCGATCGTTCGCTGCCGGGACGCCGGCGCGCATCCGGTATCCCGACTCGGTGCGACCGTGGCAGCACGTGCTGGACTGCTTGAACGGGTACCTGACCCTCGCCGATGCCCTGCTCGCCGGGCGTGGCCAGGGGGAATGGAACTTCGGGCCGGGCACCGAGAGCTTCGTGCCGGTCTCCCGGATGGCGGACCTGGCCGTCGACGTGTGGGGCGACGGAGCGTCGTGGGTGCTGGATGGCGGGACACACCCTCACGAGGCGGGACTGCTGGCGCTCGACTCTTCGAAAGCGCATCGCGAACTCGGCTGGAGCAATCGACTGCCGTTCCCCTCGAGCCTGGAGTGGACCGTCGAATGGCAGAAGGCCGTCGGGTCGGGGTCGTCGCCGAGCGATGAGCTCGATCGCCAGATCGCGGAGTTCGAGGAACTGAGATGACGGAGGCGCCCGCCGGGCCGATCCGCCGTCTGCTGGCCGATGAGCGCACCAGGTTCCTGCTGACGGGCGGGATCAACACCGTCGTCGGGTACGGACTGTTCGCGTTGGTGCAGTGGACGGTGGGACACCTGATCGGCTACGTGGCCAGCCTCCTGATCGCGCACCTGCTGGCCTCCCTGCTGGCCTTCACCCTCTACCGCCGGTACGTCTTCCGCGTCTCCGGGCGGTGGTTCGTCGACTTCCTGCGTTTCCAGACCGTGTACCTCCTGCCGCTCGCGGCGAACGTCGTCGCGCTTCCCCTCCTCGTCGCCGTCGCCGGCCTCAACGTCTACCTCGCGCAGGCGATGATCGTGATCGTCTCGACCGTGGTGAGCTATTTCGGGCACAAGTACTTCTCGTTCCGTCGCAAACGTGCGGTGCACGGACGGATTCCACTGGAGGATGCGACATGAGGCGCGTCGTCGCGGGTCACCTCCCCGAGCTGACCCTGATCCTTCTGACGGTCGTCGCCTGGGGCGGAATCCTCCTCGCGGCCGACAGCCTGTTCTGGGACGACTGGGTCCTCGCGAACGGGGACACGCTGTCGATGACCCGAGATCTCGGCATCCCGTGGATCGGGCCGTACATCGTGGCCTTCTTCGCGATCGGCCCGTGGATGTTCAAAGCGGTGATGATCGCTGCGACCGCGGTCACGGCAGTCGCGACGTACCGGATCGGCGGCCATGGCCTCGGTCTCGACCGTACGGCCAGGTGGTTCATCGCAGCGCTTGTCACCGTGCTCCCGCTGAATGTGGCGCGGGCCGCGCTGGCATCTTTGAGCTTCTACACGATCTCGCTCGCCGTGTTCATGATCGCGTGGGCCGTCCTGGTCTCGGGTGGGGTGCGGCCGCTGACCGAGCGCAACGCCTCCTGGTGGCGACCGGTCCTCGCCGCGCTGCTCTTCTTCGCGAGCTTCACGACAGCGTCCCTCCTGCCGTTCGTCGCCCTCCCGGTTCTGCATCTCGCCGTTCTGACGTTCACCCGCGCTGCAGGCTTCTGGCGCTCGGTGCTGCGATTCGTCGTCCGGTACTGGGTGGTTCTCGCCGCACCGGTCGCCTTCTGGGTCGTCCGCACCGTCTTCTTCAAGCCGACAGCACTGTATGACGGGTACAACAGCTTCCTCAGCCTGCGACCGGTGACTCCTGCCGTGATCGCGGCACTGCTGCTCGGCGCCGCGATCCTGGGAGCGGTGCTGGTGCTGGTGATGACCGCGTTGACGCGCCGCGGCGGCTTGCCGGACGGCCGATTCGCGGCGCCGGCAACGGTCGCCTGCGCGCTGGGAGTCGCGGCCGTCGGTGCCTTCATCTGGTTCAGCGGCGGTCAAGGCATCACGTTAAGGCTGACCATCGCCATCCCGCTCGCCGTCAGCGCGGTGATCGTGATCGTCGCCCTCGTCGTCGGCCGGACTCGGAGCGGGGAGTCGTCGCCACCGCTGGTGCCACTGCTGGCGGTCGGCATCCTGACCTTCGCGGTCGGTACGCTGCCGTACCTCCTGGTCGGCAAGATCCCGGCCTTCGTCGGCTGGGACAGCCGCCATCAGCTGCTCATGCCGTTCGGCATCGCGGTGCTCCTGTACGGCGGCTACCGCGCCCTGGCGATCGCCGGAAGGCCGCGTCTTGGTCGGGTGATCCTCGGGGTCGTCGTCGCCGTCGCGACGATCGCGACGATCGGAGCGACCCTCCACCTCGTCGCGGACTGGCGGAAGCAGTCCCAGATCATTGCGGCTCTCGCCACGGAACCCCTCGTACAGCAAGCGGGCACCGTGATCTTCGTGGATCGCTCCGCCGAACTCAATTTCTCCGCCCGGGAGTACTCCTGGTACGAGTACAACGGATGGATGCTGACGGCATTCGGCGACGAGACCCGGATCGGCGTCCCGCGAGCACAGGTCGCCGACGTCGTCGACGGGGAGTTCACCGACTTCCCTTACGCCGAGCGCTATGGGTTCGCCGACTGGACGCCGACGCGAGACGGCGTGCAGGTCGAGATCCGTTCGAGCGAGGAGGCGTCCGTGATGGGCCTCATCTTCGGAGGGACGACGATCGAGCTGGTCGTGACGCCGGTGGCCGATCTCGCCGACTACGAGGCGGGCTCGGCCGACTGAAAGCGCGTCGGCGGGGAGCCTAGGCGGGCGCGTCGGGCCCGATCTTCTCCAACCGGCGGGTGATCAGGTCGGACCGGACGCGCAGGCCGACGGCCAGCACCACCCGGACGGGCCAGAGCAACACGCCGGGGTACTTGCGGGTCAGGAAGAGCCGGGCGCTGCGGTGGTGCGCGCGGATCATCGCCGCCGCGTCACGCCCGGTGGCGTGGGCACCGGAATGGGTGACCTCCGCGCTGGGGTCGTAGACGTTGCGGAAGCCGCGCTTGCCGAGCCGGAAGCCGAGATCGACATCCTCGAAGTACATGAAGTAGCGCTCATCGAACCCGCCGATGGCGGCGAACGCGGCCCTCCGGACGAGGACGCACGATCCGCTCAGCCATCCCGCGTCCTTCAGCGCCGGCTCGGCCGGGCTGTCATCGAGGTAGTTGCGCGTCCACGGGTTGTTCGGCCAGAGGTTGACGAAGAGGGCGTGGCCGATGCCGTTGCGGATCGACGGCACGGCACGGGCGGACGGGTAGACGGTCCCATCCGACTCCCGCACGAGCGGCCCGACCGCCGCGATCGCCGGATCGGAGTCGCCGCGCGCGATCATCCGCTGGATCGATCCTGGCGTCAGCACGAGGTCGGGATTGGCGATCAGCACCCATTCGACCGCCGAGCCGAGCATGGCCACGCCGGCGTTCATCGCGCCGCCGTATCCGGGATTGTCGGCACGGGAGAGGTAGCGCGCTCCGGCGGACTCGGCGAGGTCGCGCACCGCGGCGCCCTCCGGCCGGTTGTCCACCACGACGGCCTCGTAGGCGGCCCCGACGGCGCCCGGGATGCTCGCCAGCATGGCGGGGAGGACGTCCTGCGAGCCGAAGCTCACGGTCACCACCCCGACGCGTGCCGGTGACCCCGCACCCGACCGGCTCGCCATTCGGCCCATCGTACCGGTCGCTACAGTCGGAGCGTGGACGAGCGACGCATGGCACCGACCGTCTCCGTCGCGCTCTGCACCTACGAGGGCGAGCGCTTCGTCGCCGAGCAGGTGCGCAGCATCCTGGAGCAGACGCGACCGGCGAGCGAACTCGTCATCGCCGACGACGGGTCGACGGATGGCACGCTCGGCGTGATCGAGGCGACCGTCGCCGACTACCGCTCGAAGCATCCGGATGCCGTGCCGCAGATCCGCGTCCTGAGCGGCCCGCCGCCGCGCGGCGTCGCCGCCAATTTCGAGCGGGCCCTACGCGCCTGCACGGGAGACCTCGTCGCGCTGAGCGATCAGGACGACGTGTGGCATCCCGAGCGGCTCGAGCGCATGGTCGCGGCCTTCGAGGCGATGCCGGATGCGACCCTCCTGCACAGCGATGCCCGCCTGGTCGACGCGACCGGCGCCGACCTCGGCAGGACCCTCTTCGCCGAGCTGGGCATCACTCCCGCCGAACGCGCAGAGGTGGCATCTGGCCGCGGATTCGACGCGCTGCTCCGCCGCAACATCGCGACAGGGGCCACAACGATGCTGCGGGTGTCGGTGCGCGATGCCGCTCTTCCCATCCCGCCCGGCTGGCTCCACGACGAGTGGCTCGCGGTCGTTGCGGCCGCCACCGGGCGCACCGCGATCCTCGACGAGGCGCTCACCGACTACCGGCAGCACGGCGGCAACCAGATCGGCGCGGAGCAGCGCACGCTGGGCGTCAAGCTGGGGCGCCTGCGCGAGCCCCGCGGCCCGCGGAACGCGCGCCTGCTCGAGCGAGCCAGGAGCATGGCCGCCCGGCTCGCGGACCTCGACGGCGTCGGCGACGACAAGCGGGCGGCGGCGAAGGCGAAGCTCTCGCACGAGAGTCACCGGTCGGCTCTGCCCGCCCGGCGGATCGCACGCGTCGGCCGGGTGCTCCTCGCCGCCCGCCGTGGCGACTACGCGCGTTTCGGCAACGGCGCCCAGGACGTGCTCAGGGACCTCGTACAGCCGGTCTCCTGACGCGCGGCATAGGATCGACTAGTGCAAATCCGCTCCATGGACATTGCCGGAGCCTTCGAGATCAGCCCGGTGCACTGGGACGACTCCCGCGGAACATTCCTCGAGTGGTACCGGTTCGACCTCCTCGAGAAGGCCGTGGGCCGCTCGCTCGATCTCCGCCAGGCCAACATCTCCGTCTCCCGGCGCGGCGTCGTGCGCGGCATTCATTTCGCCGACACGCCTCCCGGCCAGGCCAAATACGTCACCGTCCCGCGCGGGGCGATCATCGACTACGTCGTCGACCTGCGCGTCGGCTCGCCGACCTTCGGCGAGTGGACATCGGCGCGCCTCGACGACGTCGATCGCAAGGCCGTGTTCCTCGAGGAAGGACTGGGCCACGCGTTCGTCTCGCTCGCCGACGACACCGTGGTCAGCTACCTGGTCTCGTCGACCTACGACCCGGCGCGCGAGCACGGCGTGACGCCGTTCGACGCCGACCTCGCGCTCGAGTTCCCCGCAGAGGTGGGAACCCTCATCGCCTCGGACAAGGACCGCGACGCCCCCGGTTTCGCGGCCATGCGGGATCAGGGCCTGCTGCCCGACCACGCGTCTTTGCGAGCGTTCGTCCCCGGAGGGGTGGCCTGATGCGCGGCATCGTGCTGGCCGGTGGATCCGGTACCCGGCTCTGGCCGATCACCAAGGGCATCTCGAAGCAGCTGATGCCGATCTACGACAAGCCGATGATCTACTACCCGCTCGCGACGCTGATGAGCGCGGGCATCCGCGAGATCCTGCTGATCACGACGCCGGATGACGCGTCGCAGTTCCAGCGCCTGCTCGGCGACGGCAGCGAGCTGGGCATCGAGCTGAGCTATGCGGAGCAGGCCAGCCCCGACGGCCTCGCGCAGGCCTTCGTCATCGGGGAGCCGTTCATCGGCGACGAGTCTGTCGCGCTCGTGCTGGGGGACAACATCTTCCACGGCGTCGCCCTCGACCGGCAGCTCAAGCAGCTCACCGACATCGAGGGAGCGCTGATCTTCGCGTACCAGGTGTCGAACCCCGGCCAG
>JBDSKH010000236.1:0-11023 GCA_039917005.1 Pseudolysinimonas sp. | reverse complement strand
CGAAAGCGCTCGTATCCCCCGATCGAGCGCTTTCGATCAATTCCGCGTCCGAAGTGGTCGGCTTCGGGTCCGAACCGCTCATCCCCCTGATCCATTCTGGGCCTCTCTTGTCCCTATGAATGTAAGGAACCCCTCGGTAACCCCCGTCACCGCTGGCATTCCTCATAGGAAGAGACAACCCGTTGTGTCAACTATGACGCCGTTGTTGACCCCCCATTGACCCCCCTTTCGGGGGACGAAACGAGATTGACTCAGCGGGCCGAGGCGAGCCCTATGCCGCGGCGGCAGCCTCGCGCGCGCCCGCTGCCGACGACGCCGCGAGGGCGGCGGCCGCCCGCGCCTTCGCCTGCTCGAGGGTGACGGTCTTCAGCTCGGCGCGCACGTCGGCCAGCGCGGCCGGGGTCATCGACAGCGTCGTCGCGCCGAGCCCGACCAGCACGACGGCGAGTTGTGGATCGGCCGCCGCCTCCCCGCAGATGCCGACGGGCTTGCCTGCCGCGGAACCGGCGTCGCCGAGCATCTTGACAAGGCGCAGCACGGCCGGATGCCACGGGTCCTGATAGGCGGCGACGGTGCCGAGCATTCGATCGGCTGCCAGCGTGTACTGGGTCAGGTCGTTGGTACCGATGCTGACGAAGTCGCTCAGCTCGACCACCTGGTCGGCGAGGACCGCGAGCGACGGCACCTCGGCCATCACTCCGACGGTGTGCAGCCCGAGGTCTTTGCCGTACTGCACGAAGAACTGCGTCTCCTCGGCGTCAGCCACCATCGGCGCCATCACCCACAGATCGGCCTCAGTCACATCCTGGGCGTTCTTGAGCGCCTGCAGCTGATCGTGCAGGATCTCGATCTTGGCACGCAGCGCCCTCAGCCCGCGGAGTCCGAGCGCAGGGTTCTCCTCATGCGCGTCGTTGAGGAAGCTCAGCGGCTTGTCGGCACCGGCATCGAGTGCTCGCACCACGACCTTCTTGCCGGGAAAGTGCTGCAGGAGCTCGGTGTATTGCGCCTGCTGGTCCTCCACCGTGGGAGCGGTCTGAGCGTCGAGGAACAGGAACTCGGTGCGGAAGAGCCCGACGCCCTCGGCGCCCAGTTCCACCGCGGCTGCAGCATCCTTCGGTGAGCCGAGGTTCGCCAGCAGGGGCACCTTCGTCCCATCCGCGAGCGCGCCGTCGGTGATCGGCGCTGCTGCCTCGGCCGCGCGGTCGGCGATCCGCTTCTCGGCGGCGGCGACCGCCGTGTCCGTCGGGTCGATCGTCACGACGCCGGATGCGGCATCCACGATCACGCGCGTGCCCTCCGCGACCGCGGCGTCGGCACCCACTCCGACGATCGCGGGGATCGACTTCGAGCGCGCCAGGATCGCCGTGTGACTCGTCGGCCCGCCATCGCGGGTGATGAGGCCGAGCACCTTGTTCAGGTCGAGGAGCGCCGTGTCGGCGGGCGCCAGATCGCGTGCCAGAAGGATGAAGGGGGTGGCGGATTCCGGTACCCCGGGCACCGGAACGCCGCGGAGCTGGGCGATGATGCGCTGCGAGACGTCTCCGAGGTCGGCCGCGCGCTCGGCCATGTACCCGCCGAGCTCGGTGAGCTGGTCCTGGAAGGTGCGGAAGGCCTCGAAGACCGCGCGCTCCCCAGAGGTGCCGGAATCGATGCGCGCGGTCACGTCGTCGGCGAGCATCGGATCCTGCGCCATCTGGATCGCCGCCTCGATGACCTCGCGCCCGGCGCCGTCGGCGCGTCCGGCGCGTTCCTGCAGCTCGGCGGCCGCTGCGGCCACGGCCGTCTGGACGGCCGCCTTCTCGGCGGCGGCGTCGCCTCCGTGCTTCTGTGCGGCGGGCTCCGGGAGCGGCTCCGGCATGGTGAGCACCGGCCCGACGGCGATGCCGCGACCCACTCCGACTCCGTGCAGCTCCATCGGGTCCCTTCCCTACCGGCGACCGCGTGTCAACGGTTCGGGCCAGCCTACCGGCGCTGACTAGGCTGAAAAGATGGCCGACGTGGAGCACCAGGAGCCGTCCGCGCTCGCCCGGCGGGTGCAGGCGATCACCGCGCGCATCCAGAAGCTGAAGCCCGCGCGGGTGTTCATGCACTACACCGCGCGTCGCGGCCCGATCCTCTCGGCGGGCCTCTCGTATCAGGCGATCTTCTCCGTGTTCGCCGCCGTCTGGGCCGGATTCTCGGTCGCCGGCCTCGTCATCGGTGCGAGCCCCGAGCTGCGCGACGGCCTCCTCGACGTCATCGGCGGCTCAGTTCCCGGCCTCCTCGACAGGGGCTCCGGCGGCGCGATCAAGCCGAAGGACCTCTTCGCGAGCGGGGTGCTCGGATGGACCGGCGTGCTCGCGGTCGCCGTCGGACTGTTCACGGCGATCGGCTGGCTCGCGGCGGCCCGTGAAGCCGTGCGCGACATCGCCGAGCTGGCCGCGCCGCCGACCAACTTCCTGCTGCTGCGCGTGCGCGACCTCGGCCTGGCGCTCACGTTCGGAGTCGCCCTCGTCCTCTCCGCCACCCTCTCGATCGGAAGTACGACCGCACTCGCCTGGCTGCTCGACAGCCTGGGGGTGGATGAGCATTCGCTACTCGCGACGATCTCCGCGCGCGCGCTCGGACTCGTGCTGACCTTCGTGCTCGACGTCGCCGTGCTGGCGGCGCTGTACCGCGTCCTTGCCGGAGTACCGATCCCGCCCCGGCCGCTCTGGCAGGGCGCGCTGCTCGGCGGCCTCGCCCTCGGCGTGCTGAAGGTGCTCGCCGGCGGGCTGCTCACCCTGACCTCGAGCAACCCGCTGCTCGCCTCCTTCGCGGTCATCGTCGGGCTGCTGATCTGGTTCAACCTGGTGTGCCAGGTGATCCTGATCGGAGCGGCGTGGGTGGTCGTGAGCGCGACGGACGCCGGGGTGCCGCTCGATCCCATCGGGGACCGCAGGCGACGCGAGTCGGAAGCACGTCTCCGCCTCGAGATCGAGGAGGAGGTGCGGGCCGACATCGAGTCGAGCCTGCCCCGCGCCGTCCGGTGGCTGGCACGGCGACGACGTCGCACCTGAGGCGCACATCGCGCCGTCGGCGGCCGTGGCTAGCCTGGAAGGCATGGCTTCACGTCCCCTCCGCATCGCCACCGTCAACGTGAACGGGGTGCGCGCGGCGTTCCGCAAGGGCATGGACGCATGGCTCGATTCGCGCGACGTCGACATCCTCGCGCTGCAGGAGGTGCGGGCCGAGACCGACGATCTCACCGCGCTGCTCGGGGACGAATGGGATGTCGTGCACGACGCCGCGAGCGCCAAGGGCCGCGCGGGAGTCGCCATCGCATCCCGGCGTCGAGCCACGATCCACCGGGTCACGCTCGGCGACGACGACCTCGACAGCGCGGGGCGCTGGCTCGAAGCCGACTACGAGGTGGGCGGCCAGGTGATCACCGTGGTGTCGGCGTACGTGCACTCCGGCGAAGACGGCACTCCCCGGCAGGCGGACAAGTACCGGTTCCTGGATGGGATGGCCGAGCGGCTCGCCGACCTCGGGTCCGCCGGGCGGCAGGCGGCGGTCATGGGCGACCTCAACGTCGGCCACCGCACCCTCGACATCCGCAATTGGAAGGGCAACGCGAAGAAGGCGGGATTCCTCCCGAAGGAGCGGGCGTACTTCGACAGCTTCGTCGGCGATCCCGAGAAGCCCGGATACAACGCCGGCGCCGGGCTCGGGTGGGTGGATGTCGGGCGCCGTTTCGCGGGCGAGGTGGACGGCCCGTACACCTGGTACACCTGGCGCGGGCAGGCGTTCGACAACGACACCGGATGGCGGATCGACTACCAGCTCGCGTCGCCCGCCCTGGCCGGCCTCGCCGTCGCCTGCACCGTCGACAAGGCTGCGACCTACGCCGAGCGCTGGTCGGACCACTCGCCGGTCGTGGTGGACTACGCGCTCGCTGCCCATGACGGTGACTGACGAGCAGCCCCCGTAGGCTCTGATCATGACCAAGCCCCGGCTGTTCTCGGGCATGCAGCCCTCCGCCGCCTCGCTCCACGCGGGCAACTACATCGGCGCCCTGCTGCAGTGGAAGCAGATGCAGGTCACCCACGACGCCGTGTTCTGCGTCGTCGACCTGCACGCGATCACGATCCCGCAGGACCCGGCGAAGCTGCGCGAGGCCACCCGGCGCACAGCCGCCCAGTACATCGCCGCCGGGATCGACCCCGCGTCGTCGATCCTGTTCGTCCAGTCGCACGTGGCCGCCCACGCCGAACTGGCCTGGGTGCTCAACACGATCACCGGCTTCGGCGAGGCCAGCCGCATGATCCAGTTCAAGGACAAGTCGGCGAAGCAGGGCGCCGACGCGACCAGCGTGGGACTCTTCACCTACCCGATCCTGCAGGCCGCCGACGTGCTGCTCTACGACGCGGTCATCGTGCCGGTCGGCGAGGATCAGCGGCAGCACATCGAGCTGACGCGCGACCTCGGCCAGCGCTTCAACTCCAGGTTCGGCGAGACCTTCACGATCCCCGAGGTGTCGATCCTCAAAGAGACTGCCAAGATTTACGACCTGCAGGAGCCTGCGGCGAAGATGTCGAAGTCGGCGGCCGACAAGGGCACCATCTGGATGCTGGAGCCCCCGGAGACGACCCGCAAGAAGATCATGTCGGCCGTGACCGACAACGACGGGGCGATCCGGTTCGATCCGGCCGGCAAACCCGGGGTGTCGAATCTGCTGACGCTGCTGTCGGTGCTCGGCGGATCCAGCATCCCGAGCCTGGAGACCGAATTCGCGGGTCGCGGCTACGGCGACCTGAAGACCGCGACGGCGGATGCCGTGACTGCCGCATTCGAGCCGCTCCGTGCGCGCGTGCTCGAGTTGCTCGAGGACCCGGCCGAACTCGACCGGGTGCTGGCCGGCAATGCCGAGCGGGCCGAAGCGATCGCGCAGGCGACGCTCGAGCGGGTCTACGACCGCGTCGGGTTCCTGCGTCGGGGATAGCGATGGCCGCCCCGTCGGTCGTGTTGTTCGATCTCGACGACACGGTGTTCGCGCATCGCGAGTCGGTGGAGCTCGGCATCGCCGCCCACCGCTCGGCCATCGGCGGGGCCTTGGCCGCCGCCGACCGCGCGGCCGAATTCGCCCGCTGGAATGCGCTGGAGGAACGCCACTACCACCGCTATCTCACCGGTGAGCTCGACTTCGTCGGGCAGCGGCGCGAGCGCGCCCGGGAGTTCGTCGCGCCCTTCGGGGTGAGTCTCGGAGACGACGCCGCCGACGCCTGGTACGGCGCTTACCTCGTGCACTACCAGGCCACCTGGATGCTGCACGACGACGTGCTCGGATGCCTCGAAGCGCTGCGGCCGGCCCGGTTCGGCGTCATCACGAACGGACATCTCGAGGCGCAACAAGCGAAGATCACGGCGACCGGACTGGGGCCCTGGCTCGATCACGTCATCGCCAGCGGCGAGTTCGGCGCCGCGAAGCCGGATGCCGCGATCTTCGCCGAGGCCTGCCGAGTGTTCGAGGTCCCGCCCTCCGATGCGGTCTACGTCGGCGACCGCCTGCACACCGATGCGATCGGCGCAGCCCGTGCCGGTCTCCGCGGGGTGTGGATCGACCGTCACGGACTCGCGACCCCGGCGCAGCTGGCCGAGGCCCGGGCGGAAGACATCCCCCGCATCCGGTCACTCGCGGAGCTTCCCGCCCTGCTGCTCTGACCGATCGGCGCTCGCACCTCCGCACCCCTCGCAATTCAGGCTCGCATCATCGCAATTCAGGCCAGCTGAAGCATTTCGGCCCTCCGCCAGGCCCTTCTGGCGATCGAACCTGAATTGCGAATTCGCCGATGACTCGCCACCGCGGCGATCAGGGTGGCCACGACGAGTTTGGGGTCGTGGACGACCTGCGCGTACCGGAAGTGCAGCACGGTGCACCCATGACCGACCAGCACTGCGTCTCGGTGCCGGTCGCGTGCTGTCACTTCGGCATCGTGGAACTCCGCGCCGTCTGCTTCTACGACGACCCATTCCTCGACGACGAGGTCGACACGCCCGACGCCCGAGAATTGCACCTGACTCACGGTGCGGAACCCGATGAGCCGCGCCAGCTCCCGCACGATCGACTCGAGACCCGATTCGGCCTTCGCATCCACGTGGCGGGTCGCCGCTCTCACCCGCGACGGAAGGCCTGAAACGGCGAGCTCCGAAGAGCGGACGACACCGAGGCGAACCGCGCTGTCGACCGAAGCCATGAAGGCGACCGGATCAAGGCATCCAGCTGCATGCACGAGCGCGTCGATCGCCCCGACGTGGGCTGCGGTGCAGGATGCCGGAGAAACCAGGGGCCGCCAGTGAAGCACGGTCAGGTCTCGGCCGTCGAGGCGCCGCGACCGGTCGTCGGGGTCGCGGAGCCGGGAGGCGTTCGCAGCAGATGCACATGGATGCGATGGTCATCGAGGACCCAGACCCCGCGGTGACGGAGTTCGGACACGCACGTCAAACGACCGCCCACCCGCACCGCCCTTTCCGTCGATGGGTCGACCTCGGGCGTCGCGTAGTGACCGCGGCGAACCCTGATCAGCTCGCCTCGGTGGACTGCCGAGGCGATGGCGTGCACGGACATCCCACGGTCGAGAAGCTCTCGCCGAGTGTGTGTGTCGGACATCTGTAGAGCGTGCCTCGCACACGCGATGCGATTCCGGGCCTGGCGGCGCCCGGTGGAATCCCGAGCATCTCAATTCAGGTGGAGGATCACATCTCAGGCCTGAGATGACTGTTTCTCCCGCAAGACCCGATTGCCGTCGATGCCACCTGAATTGTGAGAGTGAGGGCCTGAATTGCGAAGAGGGGGAGTTTAAACGACGCCGGAATCCACGGGAATACCGCTCACGGGCCCGCGTTGTACGATGTGAAAGAAGCACGTGCTCCGGGGTCGGTGAAAATCCGAGCCGGCGGTTACAGTCCGCGAACTCCTGAGGCCGCAAGGCCGACGGAGCCGATCCGGTGGAATTCCGGGACCGACGGTTAAAGTCCGGATGGGAGGATGCACGCCGCTGCTGCATTCGTGCAGCGCGGAACGCAGGCGATTTCGCAGTGAGATCGGCAGCGCCCCGGAACACCTGTCACCGACAGAGGACCGGGATGACCCAGAGCAGCTCGACACCGTACGACGCAGCGATGCGCCGTGCCTTCGAGCTCGCCGAGCAGGGACCGGTCACCGGCGGCAACCCGCAGGTCGGGTGCGTGCTGCTCGATTCCGCGGGCGCCACGGTCGCCGAGGGCTGGCACCGCGGTGCCGGAACCCCGCACGCCGAGGTCGATGCGATGAGCAAGCTGCCCGCGCTGGGGCGGGCGCGCACCGATGGCGGCCCCGACGCATCCGGGCTCATCGCGGTCGTCACGCTCGAACCCTGCAACCACGACGGACGCACCGGCCCGTGCAGCGAGGCGCTGCTCGCCGCCGGCATCACGCGCGTCGTCTACGCGATCTCCGATCCCGGCCATCGCTCGGGTGGCGGCGCAGAGCGACTGCGCTCCGAGGGCGTCGAGGTCGACGCGGGCGTGCTGGCGGGCGAGGCCGAGGTCTTCCAGCACATCTGGCTGACGGCCGTCCGTCGTGGTCGCCCCTGGGTCACGGTCAAGTGGGCATCGACGCTCGACGGTCGCATCGCCGCCGCCGACGGCACCAGCCAGTGGATCACCGGCACCGCGGCGCGGCAGCGCGTCCACGAACAGCGCGCCGCGAGCGACGCGATCCTGACCGCCACGGGCACCGTGCTCGCCGACGACCCGAGCCTCACGGCCCGGGGCGACGCAGGCGAGCTGATGCCGCACCAGCCGGTCCCTGTCGTCGTGGGCGAGCGCCCGATCCCCGCGGATGCGGCCCTCCGCCGCCACCCGGCCGGGCTGATCGAGACGGGCAGCCGCGACCTCGAGAAGGTGCTCACCTCGCTCACCGATCGCGGCATCCGGCGCGTCTTCGTCGAAGGCGGACCCACCCTGGTCTCGGCGCTCGTCGCCGCGGGCCTCGCCGACGAGTACGCCGTCTACCTCGCGCCCGCCCTGCTGGGCGGTGACCGGCTCGCCATCGGCGACCTCGGCATCCCGAGCATCGCGGGCGCGCGACGCCTGAAGCTCGACGCGGTCGAGCGGCTCGGCGACGACATCCTGATCACCGCGCACGAAGCCATCACCGGAACGGAGAGCTGATGTTCACCGGAATCATCGAGGAGCTGGGCGAGGTGCTGGCCTGGGAGCGCTCCGGCGACGCCGCGCGCATCACGGTGCGCGCGCCCCTCGCGACCTCCGACGCGAAGCATGGCGACTCGATCTCGGTCGAGGGCGTCTGCCTCACTGTCGTCGACCAGGGCTCCGACTGGTTCACCGCGGATGTCATGGGCGTCACGATCGGCATGAGCACGCTCGGCGACGTCGCAGCCGGCGACCGCGTGAACATCGAGCGCGCCGCCGCACTCGGCGACCGCATCGGAGGGCACATCGTGCAGGGTCACATCGACGGCACGAGCACCGTGCTGAGCGTCGAGCCCGGAGCCTCCGACGAACCCTGGCGCGTGCTGCGCTTCTCGCTGGACCGCGAGCACGCCCCGCTCGTCGCGCGCAAGGGATCGATCGCCGTCGACGGCGTGAGCCTGACGGTCAGCGCCGTCGGCGCCGACTGGTTCGAGGTCTCCTTGATCCCGGAGACGCTCGCCGCCACCACGCTCGGCACCCTCGTCGCCGGCGACCGCGTCAACATCGAGACCGACATCCTGGCGCGGCTTGTCCTGCGAATGCAGGAATTCAGCACATTTGCGCCCACCAATGAGGTTTCGACACGGCCTTCGGCCTACTCAACCAGCAAGGAGACATCATGAGCCTGTCCGACATCCCCGTGGCGCTCGAGGCGCTGCGTGCCGGCCGCCCGATCATCGTGGCCGACGACGAGGGTCGCGAGAACGAGGGCGACGTGATCATGGCCGCCGAGTCGGCAAGCCAGGAGTGGGTCGCCTGGATGGTGCGCAACACCTCGGGCTACGTCTGCGCCCCGATGACCAACGAGATCGCCGACCGCCTCGGCCTGCCGCTCATGTGGGAGAAGAACGAGGACTGGCGCGGCACCGCGTACACGGTGAGCGTGGATGCTGCCGATCGCCTCAGCACCGGCATCAGCGCGTCCGACCGGGCCCACACGCTCCGGGTGCTGGCCGACGAGTCCGCGACGCCGACGAGGCTCATCCGTCCGGGGCACATCCTGCCTCTGCGAGCGGTGGATGGCGGCGTGCGCGAGCGCGACGGCCACACCGAGGCCGCGGTCGACCTGCTCAAGCTCGCCGGCTTGACCCCGGTCGCCGCGATCGCCGAGATCGTCGACGAGGACGGCGAGATGATGCGCCTGCCGAACCTCATCAAGCTCGGCGAGCGCGACGACGTACCGGTGATCACGATCGAGGCGCTGCTGCGCTTCATGGAGGAGCGCCGCTGCGAGAAGGACCCGACGGCCGTGGTCGATGTGCCGGAGTCGTCGCGCGTGACGTTCGAGGTGGAGACGACGGTGCCGACCGAGCACGGCTCGTTCCGCGTGCGGGCATACCGTGACCGCTCGACCGGGGCCGACCACGTCGCCTGGATCGCATCCGATCGCCACGGCAACCCGCCGGCGGATGACACTCTCATCCGCGTGCACTCCGAGTGCCTGACGGGCGAGGCGTTCGGCTCGTTGAAGTGCGAGTGCGGCCCCCAGCTGCAGTCGGCGCTGGACACGATCGAGGCGGAGGGCGGCGTCGTCATCTACCTGCGTGGCCACGAGGGCCGTGGCATTGGCCTCATCAACAAGCTGAAGGCCTACCGCCTGCAGGAGGACGGCTACGACACCCTCGACGCGAACATCGCCCTGGGTCTGCCGGCCGACGCCCGCGATTACGGGGCTGCCACCGGCATCCTGAAGGACCTCGGCATCTCGCGCGTGAAGCTGCTCAGCAACAACCCGGAGAAGGCGCGCCAGCTCGAGGAGCGCGGCGTGACCGTCACCGAGCTGGTGCCACTGGTCGTCGGCGTCGGCGAGTTCAACGAGGGCTACCTCGACGCCAAGCGCGACCGCATGGGTCACGACCTGCCCAAGCACGAGGTGCTCGACGCCAAGATCCAGACCGCGATGGAGCAGAACGAGCGGACGGCCTCATGAGCGGCGAAGGACAGCCGGTCCTCGATACCGACGGCACGGGCCTGAAGGTGACCATCGTCTCTGGGCTCTGGCATACCCGCATCTCCGAAGGCCTGCTCGGCGGAGCGCAGCGAGTGCTCGGCGAATCGGGAGCGGCGGTCACGCTGATCCAGGTGCCCGGCAGCTTCGAACTCCCGGTCGCGTGCAAGGTCGCCCTCGAGGAGGGTGCGGATGCCGTGGTCGCCCTCGGCGTGATAGTGCGCGGCGAGACCCCGCATTTCGACTACGTCGCCGCTGCGGCCACCGACGGGCTCACCCGCGTCGCCCTCGACACCGGTAAGCCGGTCGGATTCGGTGTGCTCACGGTCGATGACGAGCAGCAGGGGCTCGACCGGGCCGGTCTGCCCGAGTCGAAGGAGGACGTCGGAGCGCGCGCGGCCGAGGCCGCCATCGCCATGGCGCTCATCCTGAAGGGCATCCGCGCGTGACGATCGTGACGCCCATCTGGGCGTGCCCAAATACGGTGATGGCGCACACCCATCGCCGTATCGGTGATGGCCGTACGTCTCAGCCGTAGTTAGGGTCGAGAGCGTGACTCCAGCCTTCTCTTCGCGCGTCGCGATCGTGACGGGGGCCGCGCGCGGCATCGGTGCGGCGATCGCGGGCCGGCTCGCCGCATCCGGGACCGCCGTCGGCGTCATCGACCTGAGCGAGGCCGATACCGCTGCGACGGTTGGCGCCATCACCGGCGCGGGAGGGCGCGCGCTCGGCGTCGGCGCCGACGTGTCCCACGCGGATGCCGTCGCGGCCGCCGTGGAGAAGATCGCGAGCGAACTGGGCGCCCCGACAATCCTGGTCAACAACGCCGGCATCCTGCGCGACAACCTGCTGTTCAAGATG
>JBDSKH010000235.1:0-3430 GCA_039917005.1 Pseudolysinimonas sp. | reverse complement strand
CAACAACGCGCAGGCCGAGATCTACGGGGTGACGGGGGGCGTCGAGAGCGACGACTACGTCCCGCTCGTCGAGGCGATCGACACCGCCGTCAACGAGATCGAGCACGCGCGCGGACGCGACGGCGAGCTGGCGGGCGTGCCCACCGGCTTCGCGGAACTCGACGAGCTCACCAACGGCCTGCACGGCGGGCAGCTGATCATCGTCGCCGCCCGGCCCGGTCTCGGAAAGTCGACGCTGGCCCTCGACTTCGCTCGCTCGGCGTCGATCAAGCACAAGTTCCCGGCCATCTTCTTCTCGCTCGAGATGGGGCGCAGCGAGATCGCAACGCGGCTCCTCGCCGCCGAGGCGTCGATCGGCATGCACCATCTCCGCAAGGGCAACCTCGACGAGCGTGACTGGACGAAGATCGCCAACGTGCGCGGAGAGATCGCCGACGCCCCGCTCTACATCGACGACAGCCCGAACATGACGCTCGTCGAGATCCGCGCCAAGTGCCGCCGCCTCAGCCAGCGCGTCGGGCTCAAGATGGTCGTCATCGACTACCTGCAGCTCATGACCTCCGGCAAGAAGGTCGAATCGCGACAGCAAGAGGTGAGCGAGTTCTCCCGGGCCCTCAAGCTCCTCGCGAAAGAGCTGAACGTGCCGGTCATCGCCCTGTCGCAGCTCAACCGCGGACCCGAGCAGCGCGCCGATAAGAAGCCCGCACTGGCCGACCTCCGGGAGTCGGGGTCGCTCGAGCAGGACGCCGACATCGTCATCCTGCTCAACCGCGAGGGCGCCTACGAAAAGGACCACCCGCGCGCGGGGGAAGCCGACCTCATCGTGGCCAAGCACCGCAACGGCCGCACCGACGAGATCGCGGTGTCGTTCCAAGGCCAGTACTCGCGCTTCACCGACATGCCCCGGGTCTGAGCCCGCGTCGCGCCTAGACTGGCAACCGTGCTCGACGCGTGGATCCTCTCGGCAGGACGCGCGCTCCTCGCACTCGCACTCGGCCTCGTCATCACGTTCACGACGGGCCACACGGCGTTGTTCGGGTTGGTGGCATTCGGCATCTTTGCGATCCTGAGCGGGGTGCTCGTCGCGGCCGGCTCGTTCGGGCGACGGGCGGAGCCGATCGCGCGCACCGCATTCCGGGCGCAGGCGGTGGTGACCGTGATCGCCGGGATCGCAGCCCTCGCCCTGCCGGGCGGAGGCATCGGCTATCTCATCTGGATCCTGAGCGGATGGGCGATCGTGAACGGTGCGCTCGAGCTGGTGTCCGGCATCCGGGCCCGCGGCCGCGCCGCCGCCTGGACCGACTGGGCCACGGTCGGGGCACTCACCCTGCTGCTCGGCGCCGTGGTGCTGGTGATCCCGCCGGACATCGCCGACCGGTTCACCGGAGACAAGGGCGTCGAGGGCATGCTCACCTCCCCGATCATCGTCGTGGGGATGCTGGGCGGCTGGGGGATCGTGACCGGTGTGCTGCTGGCGATCGCCGCCGCATCCCCCCGGAAGGCCCGGGCGCGCGACACGGCGAAGGCGGCCTCATGACCGAGCCGACGCGCAGGGACCGCACGCGCCCCGCCGAGTTGCTGGGCCTCTCCGCGGTGCTCGCCGCCACCACGGGGGTCATCACCTTCTTCGGCACGCGCAGCCTGCTGCTCGCGGCCGAGTTCGCCGGGGTCGCGTTCATCGTCTCGCTGGTGGTCTTCGCGATGCTCCTGCTGGCGGTCTCACCGAAGCGCGGCACCGACGACACCGACGACAGCGGCAACGGTCCCGGCCACTAGTCCAGGTAGTCGACGAGCGCGTCGGCGACCCCGACGTAGGTCGCGGGGGTCAGGGCGAGCAGCCGCGACTTCGCCTCGTCCCCGATGTCGAGGCCCTCGACGAACGCCTGCAGTTCCTTCTGGCCGACGCGCTTGCCCCGGGTGAGCTCCTTGAGCAGCGCGTACGGGTCCGCGATCGAGCTGCGCCCGGCGGTCACCTCGGCGCGGATCACGGTCTGGATGGCCTCGCCGAGCACCTCCCAGTTGGCGTCGAGGTCTGCTTCGAGGGCCGGCCGGGCGATCGCGATCTCGCCGAGTCCGCGCTCGAGGTTGTCGAGCGCGAGCAGCGAGTGCCCGAGCGCCACACCGACGTTGCGCTGTGTGGTCGAATCCGTCAGATCGCGCTGCAGCCTGCTCGTCACGAGCGTGGCCGACAGGGAGTCGAGCAGTGCGCTCGACAGCTCGAGGTTCGCCTCGGCGTTCTCGAAGCGGATCGGGTTGATCTTGTGCGGCATCGTCGACGATCCCGTCGCGCCCTCCTGCGGCACCTGCGCCAGGTAGCCCATCGAGATGTACGACCAGATGTCGGTGCAGAGATTGTGCAGGATGCGGTTGACGTGGCTGATGGCGCCGTACAGCTCGGCCTGCCAGTCGTGCGATTCGATCTGGGTGGTCAGCGGATTCCAGTCGAGCCCGAGCGACGTGACGAATTCGCGCGAGAGCGCGGGCCAGTCGGCATCGGCATCGGCCACCACGTGGGCGGCGAACGTGCCCGTGGCGCCGCTGAACTTGCCGAGCGGTCGCACGGCGTCGATGCGCGCGACGACGCGCTCGGCACGCGCGACGAAGACGGCGAACTCCTTGCCGATGGTCGTCGGCGTTGCGGGCTGGCCGTGCGTGTGGGCGAGCATCGGGATGCCGCGGCCCTCTTCCGCCCGCTCGCGCAGCGCCGCGAGCACGGCCCGGAGCCGCGGCTGCCAGACCTCGCGCACGGCCGAGCGGATGGTCAGCGCGTACGCCAGGTTGTTGATGTCCTCGCTCGTGCAGGCGAAATGCGTGAGCTCCGCGACAGGCGTGAGGCCGAGCTGCGTGAGCTTGCCGCGGACGAGGTACTCGACGGCCTTCACGTCGTGACGCGTCGTGGCCTCGAGCCCCGCGAGCTCGTCGATCTCGGGCTGGCCGAAATCCATCGCCCATTGGCGCAGGGCGCGCGACGCCTCGGCGTCCAGCGGCTCCGTCCCGAACATCCGGTGCCCGGTCAGGAAGACGAGCCACTCGACCTCGACGTGGACGCGCGCGCGGTTGAGCCCCGCCTCCGAGAGGTGCTCGCCCAGGCCCTCGACGGCGGCGCGGTAGCGGCCGTCGAGCGGGCTGAGCGGTTGAGGGGGCAGGCTCATGAGACTCCCTGTCTGATTCCGGGTTCCAGCTGGCGCAATAGCGCGATGCTCGCGCGCTCGATGGTCGAGAGCACGCTGTCGAACAGTGCCGCGTCTGAATAGTACGGATCGGGAACGTCGACGACCCCCGCCGACTCGGGATCGAATCCGGTCAGCAGCTGCACCTTGCCCTGGTGCTCGTCGTGCGCCCACTCGCGCAGGATGCGCTCCTGCCCGCGGTCGAACGCGATGACGAGATCGAGGTCGCCGAACCACGCGGGGTCGAACTGCCGAGCCCG
>JBDSKH010000234.1:0-6181 GCA_039917005.1 Pseudolysinimonas sp. | reverse complement strand
GCACGGGTTTCAAGAGGCCTCCCTGCGCCGGCATGATCCGGATCAGGTTCGACGGTCGGAGCGTGGATCGCTCCCTCTCAGCCCGGCCTACCGGACTCCCGTGTTCGCCTGCCACTCTATTACGCGTGCCACTAGCCAACCTCCCATTGCGCAGCCGCCCGATCGACATCTTCTTCGCGATCATGTTCACGCTGTTCATCATCACGTCGTGCATCGCCGACATGCTCCCGACGCTGGGCATCGACTTCACCCATCCCGACGGCACCTTCCTCGTCGACTCGAACTACTGGTACGCCCAGGATGCCGACCCGCTCTTCATGCACGCGCCGGTCTGGATGCGCATCGTCACCGGCCTCTCGGCCTTCGTGTACCTGGCCTTCTATCTCGTGCTCGTGCCGTCGCTGATCCGAGGCTGGAATCGCATCCAGCTGCCGCTCCCCTTCACTCGCAAGTTCTAGCGCGTTTGACGCGGAATCGCGCCATTGGCGCGGGTCAAACGCGCGTCAAACGTGCAGAATCCACGTCAAACGTGCACGCCGGAGGCGCGCGTGTCACTCACTGGCACTGAAGGCGGCGAGGAAACGGTCGCGGAACTCGTCCATGCGCCAGAGCGGGGCATCGTCCGACGGGAGCATGCCGTCCTCCCATCGCCACCCCGCGATCGCCTCGAACACCGCCGGATCCTTCGAGATCACGCTGATGGGTACGTCGCGACTGGCACCGTCTCCGCTCACGACTGCCGCGGGCTGGTGATCGCCCACCACGATCAGCACGAGGTTCGGGTCGTCCGAGTTCTCCACGAACGAGAACAAGGCGCCGAGCGCGTACTCCACCGACTGCCCGTAGGCCTTCTTGATCCGGGCCGGGTCGCTCCAGACGTCGCTCGTCGAATCCTGCCCGGCGAGCTGGGACGAGTAGATCGACCCGTCACCGATCTCGTCCCACGGAACGAGTGCGGGGAGCGGTGCCCACGGCGTGTGCGACGAGATCAAGTCGATCTCCGCCATCACCGGCTCGTGCGGCACATCGAGGAAGTGGTCGGAGAAGTACTTCCAGGTGTACTGATCGGGGATGCGCGCGTACCCGAACGCCGGACCGTGGTACTCCACGTTGTTCGTGTCGAGGAGGGTCTCGTAGTGATAGAACGACGTGCCCACGGACCACGGATGCGTGTCCGACGGCGAGTCGCTCACGGTGTTCCAGCCCGCCCGGCGGAACGCTTCGCTCAGCGTGAGCCTGTCGGTCTCGACCACCCTGTCGTAGATCGACTGCTTGTTGATCCACAGGCCCGACTGCAGTGTCGAGTGTGCGAGCCAGCTGACGCCGCCGAAGGTCGGTGAGGTGAGCCACGCGCTCTGCGATGAGTATCCGCCGGCCGCCAGCTGGGCATCGCCGTCGTGCAGAACCTGCACGACACCCCCCGAGATGCTCTCGTCGTGCAGCGCGACATAGCCGTAGCTCTCGACGAAGGCGATGATGACGTCCTTCCCCATGAGGCTCGCCAGAAGGTCTGATGCCGGCACGTCCTGGTACGGATCGTCACGGATCTGAGCCTCGACGCCCTCCTGTGCGCTCGCCGTCTCGGAGGCGATCGACGCCGCCGAGGTGAGGGAGTCGAGCGACGCGGATGCGGCGGCCGGCTGCCCCGCGACCAGTTGAGACCCGGCGAGTGACGCGACGATCCAGCCCGCAGCCACCGTCGTGATCGCCGCGCGGCCGTGCGGCTGCCGGCCACGCACCGCCGCGTCGACGCGCAGGGCCGCCCACGCGAGGGCGAAGGCCGCCGCGATCGCGACGACCGCGACAAGCACCAGGACGACGATCGCGGCGGGCATCCCGATCGAATCCGCGACGACTCCGAACCCATCTCCCACCTGTCGCCAGTCGTTCGGATCGAAGTGGACGTCCAGCGCGTACCGGAAGGCCGCATCCAGTCCCGCGAGTGCCAGAGCGACGACTACGAAAGCCCCGAAGACAGCGGCGATGACGGTGCGCGCCGGGCGCCACGGCACCAGGGCGAGCACCAGGATGGCGATGACCGACTCCACGGGCAGCCGCACCAGCGCAGCCGGGGATCCGGTGGCGAGCACGCCGGGAAGCAACGGCAGGGCGACCAGCAGCACGATCGCGACGACCGTGGGCCAGCGCCTCGTGGGCGGTGTCAACGGGCACCCATCGAGAGAGCTTCCTGAGACGTCCGGACGACCGGCTCGCCGGCGACGAGCCCAACCCTGTCCGACAAGGCATAGCGCAGCAGCACGACGTCGCCGATCTGACGGGTGTCGGCGAGCATCGCCCTCCGCGAGGCCGTCCAGGGGAAGGTCGCCGGCCCGACGATGCGCGGAGCTCGTTCCTCCCCGACGAAGAACGGGGCTATCACGAGGTGCAGTTCGTCGACGAGATCCGCCGCCAGGAACTGGGTGAGCAGCTTGCCTCCACCCTCTACCATCAACCGCTTCGTGCCGCGGCCGGCGAGGTCGTCGAGCACAGCGGCCATCGTGACGTTCTCGCCGAGGCCGACGACGGTGGCCGACTCTCCCAGTTGCGATGTGAGCCCGCGGGCACTGCCCGTCGGGCAGTAGACGATCTTGCCGGCGTCGCCCGCCGTGAAGAACGCCGAGTCCACGGGCAGGTCGCCCGTCCCGGTCACCGTGACCTTGGTGGGCGAGCCCGGCAGCCCCGCGGCGGCGCGTCGCGTCCTCCGGCTCTGACTCTTGACCATGAGACGCGGGTTGTCGCGCCGCAGCGTGGATGCCCCCACCATGATCGCGTCGTTCTCCGATCGCACCTGATCGACCCGGTCCAGGTCGGCCTCGTTCGACATGGCGAGGCGTCGCGGCGCCGTGCTGTCGAGGTGGCCATCGATCGACATCGCGCAGCTCAGGGTGACGTACGGGCGCTCGCTCATGCGGAGACCTCCTCGTGAACGGTACCGGGAACGGCGGATCTGGCCGCGGCGATGCGATCGGCCAGCAGCACGACCGCGCCGGGTGCGACGGCGATCAGACTCAGGACGCCGAACGCGGTCGACGCGGCGACGCCCGCCTCAGCGCCGAGGCCCACGAGGGCGAACGCGGATGCGGCCGTCGCCTCGCGCGGACCCCAGCCGCCGATGTTGAGCGGCAACGATGCCGCCGCCAGCGCGACCAGTGCCAGCGCGACGAGATCGGGGATCGACGCCTGCACTCCGGTCGCCAGGCACGCGACGACGAACGTCGCCGCCAGGGATCCGACGACCACCACCGAGGAGCCTCCGACCACGAGTGTCCGGCGCGGGTCCGAGAAGACCCGGCGCAGCACGGCGAGCTCGCGGCGCAGCACTCGGCGTCCGCGCGCGGTCGCCACAGCGACGGCCGACGCGATCCCGGCGACGATCAGAATCGCTCCGACGACCACCGCCATCCCGCTCAGCGAGCTCGTCAGACCCAGAGACGCGAGCACGGCCGCCATGAGCGCGAACTGCACCACCTGTCCGGCGATCCGTTCCGTGGCGACGGCGCGGATGGCGAGCGCCATGTCGCCCGATTCCCTGCCATGCCGGTAGGCGCGGTGCACGTCGCCCACGACGCCTCCGGGCACCACCGAGTTCAGGAACTGCGAACGGTAGTAGGCGGCGACGGCCGCCGTCCACTCCAACCTCAGACCGAGACCACCGGCCACCGCATGCCAACGTGTCGCTGCCGCCGCGGTGCTCAGCGCCGTGAGCAGCATGGCCGCAACGATCGCACCCGGCGACACAGCGGCGAACCCGCGCACGAAGGGCTCGGCCCCGACGATGAGCGCGACGGCGACGACGGCCGCCACCCCGAGGGCGATCGACAGCAGGCGCCGCCTGGTCATCCCGTCACCAGGATCTCGGCGAACCGGGCGACTGTGTCATCCCATCGTGGCGCTCGGGTCCGCGCCCGGGCCGCCTCGGCGCGCAGCCGTTCTCTGAGGTGCGGGTCCGTCATCCAGCCCCGCAAAGCATCCGCGAGAGCCGCCGGATCGTCGCGCGGCACGAGTATCGCCCCGCCGCCGGCGACCGAGTCCGGGATGCCGTCGACCGCCGTGGCGATGACCGGGAGGCCGCAGCGGCGAGCATCGGCGATCGCGATGCCGAAGCTCTCGGCGCGCGAGGGCGCGACGAGAACGCCCGCTCGCCGATAGGCGACGTCGACCGCGGCCTCGTCGAGCACGCCTGTCATCCGCACCCGCCCGCCGAATCGGCCGGCTGCCGACACGACGCGCGCGGCGAAGCCGGGCGCCGCCACGTGCGAGCCCGCGACCGTGCACGTCCAGTCCTGGTCGCGCAACCGGCCGAGGGCGTCGAGCAGAAGGTCCTGGCCCTTGTGAGGCGCGACCACCCCGACGCACAGCAGGTCCCCATCCTCCGCCGGGTCGACCGCGGCGAGGCTGTCGCGCGAACCCGGCGGCACCACCGCGATGCGGGCGGCATCGACCAGCCCACGACGCACCAGTTCGGCGGCGGCCCACCCGCTGGTCGTGATCACCCGTTCCGCGTGCCGAAGCGACCGCGCCTCCCCCGCGACCATCTCGGGCGTGGCGCCCGGGAACGCGGCGGCCACCATATGCGCGACCACGATGACACGGGTCGTGCTCGAGGCCGCCTCGATCGGCTCCGGGGCCCAGGATGCGACGAGCCCGTCGACGAGGACGATGCCTCCGCGATCGACGGCCGCAACAGCAGTGGCGACGTCGGCAGCATCCGCCGCCTCCGACATTCGGACGTCCCAGCCGCGCCGGCGCAGACCATCGCGGACGTGGCGATCGTAGATGTTGCCGCCGCTGACGCGCTCGAGGTCGTCGATCCCCTCTGGCACGACGAAATGGATCGCCGGGCCGCGGCTCACAGCTCCACCTCGTACGTGGCCCATGCGATATGGGACTCGTGAAGGGTGATCGCGATGCCGGTCAGCTGCGCCGGCCGGAATGCGCCCTCGCGTGCCTGGGCGGCCAGCCGGTCGCCGATCAGCTGGCACAGCCGCTCCGTCGTCGTGTTGATGTCCTTCAGGCTCGCCTCGTCGTCGAGGTTGCGGTACGACAGCGACGCCGTGATCTCCTGCAGGGCGCGGGACGCCAGCCCGATGTCGACGACGATGCCGTCGGCGTCGAGCACCGCGGAGCGGAACGTCGCGTCGACGAGGTAGGTGGCACCATGCAGCCGCTGGGCCGGGCCGAAGACCTCGCCCCGGAGGCTGTGGGCGATCATCATGTGGTCGCGCACGGTCACGGAGAAGGTCACGATGGCATCCATTCGATGGTGTGGCAGATGGTGTCGGCCGACCCGTCGGCGATCGACGCCATGACGGCCGGCAGATCGGTCCAGACCGACGTGCCCGTCAAGAGGGCGTCGAAGGCCGGGTCGGTGAGCATGCGCAGTGCGAGTTCGCGACGCTCGCCGGGGGTGCGCCGCATCCGCCGGGCCTGCGCGACCGCCCCGACCTGGCTCGATCTGATCGTCAGGCGACGCGAGTGGAAATCGGCGCCCAGCTCCAGTTGCACCGGCCGGGTGCCGAACCAGCTCGCGACGACCACCTCACCGTCGGTCGCCGCCAGACGCAGGGCCAGTTGCAGTCCCTCCTGGGTACCGCTCGCGTCGATCACGATGTCGCGATCGTCTGCTGCGTCGTCCGGGGATGCGAAGGCGATCCCCAGCCTTCCGGCAACGGCCTCCTTCGCCGGGTCGACATCCACCAGGCTCACCTCGGCACCGGGGATGCCACGAGCGAGCCGTGCGACCGAGCATCCGATCATGCCCGCGCCCACGACCGTGATGCGATCTCCGACGAGCGGCGCCGCATCCCAGAGCAGGTTGATCGCGGTCTCTACGGCACCCGCGAGCAGGGCGCGTCGTGCCGGTACGCCCTCCGGCACCGCCGTGACCGCGTCGGCCGGGACGACGAATTCCGACTGGTGCGGGTACAGGGTGAACACCGTGGTGCCCCTCAGTCGCTCCGGGCCCTCCTCGACGACGCCGACATTGAGGTAGCCGTACTTGACGGGAAACGGGAAGTCGCCGGCCTGGAACGGCGCGCGCATCCGCTGCCATTCCGACGTCGGTACTTCGCCGCGCAAGACGAGAGACTCCGTGCCGCGGCTCACCCCGGTGTAGAGCGTGCGAACCAGCACCTCACCCTCGGCGGGCTCGACCGCCGTCTCATCCCGCAAGACGCCGACT
>JBDSKH010000233.1:0-19980 GCA_039917005.1 Pseudolysinimonas sp. | reverse complement strand
CCTAGTGGCCTATGGCGCACGCTTGGAAAGCGTGTTGGGTGAAAGCCCTCGGGGGTTCGAATCCCCCATCCTCCGCGAATCACGTAGCACCATGGCACCACCACCAGCCACAGGCCGTCTCACGACGGCCTTCCGAGGGGAGGGGGCGACGTGACCGAACAGACGCTCGTCACGGTGCGCCCGCGCCGCTCCCTGATCACGACCGCGTTCGTCTCGATCGTGCTCGCCATGATCCCGGTGTTCGGAGTCCTCTACTGGTTCTCGATCGAGCACGGCAGCTGGTTCATCGTCCTCGTGGTGCACCTGATCGTGACGACGCTCGCCGTGCTCGTGTTCGTGCGCCAGCTGACCGTCTACTCGGCGGTGACCGAGACCGAGTTGATCGGGCGCGGCATCTTCAGCCCGATGGTCAGAGTGCCGCTCGATTCGATCGCCTCGGTGCATCTGGTCGAGACGTACGTCGGCCAGGTGCCCGACTCGGTGACGCAGCTTCTCGTGCAGGATGACGACGGCAAGCGCCTCTTCCGGATGCGCGGCAACTTCTACCCGACCGGCGGCCTGAAGGCGATCGCGGCGGCACTGCCGGTGAAGGCGCAGGTCGCCTCCGAGCCCATCGGGATCACGGAGTTCTTCCGCAACTACCCGGGCAGCGCTTACTGGTTCGAGCACCGGCCGATCCTGCGGGTCGTGGTGACCGTGATGTCGCTCGTCCTGGCTCTCGCGGTCGCGGCATGGATCATGACGATCCTCGGGATGCCGGTGGGCTTCGCGAACTAGCCGGCTTCGGCTGGTGGGCGGCCTCGGCTGGTGTGCGGCTTTGCGAGCTAGCGGCTGCGACCGAAGAGCTTGCCCAGGATCACGCGCCCGATCTTCACCCCGGCGTTCACCGTCTGCTTGCGCAGCCGGTCGGCCTCACGTTCGGCCGCGCGAGCCTGGCGCGCCGCCTCCTGCTCGGCCTTGCGCGCCTGACGCTTGCGGTCGGCGAGATCGTCTCGTGCCTGGCGCTCGGCGTCCTTCATCGCCTGGCGCTGCATCGCATCCAGCTCGCGCGCCTGTGCCGCCTGCTGCTGCGCCGTGGTCTGCGCGGCCTCCTGCTGCAGGGCCTGCTGCGCGAGCACCTCGTTCGCCGTGCCTGCCGGGGTCGCCGCCCGGTACTTGGCCAGCAGAGGGGATGCCGCGACGGCCGATTGGATGGCCGCGTCGGGCGTGGGCTCCATCGATCCCTCCGGCGCGCGGAGACGCGTCCACGCCACGGGCGACGGCGCGCCCTTCTCGTTCATGACGGTCACGATCGCCTCGCCGATGCCGAGGGAGGTCAGCACCTCGGCGAGGTCGTAGTCCGAGATCGGATAGGTCGAGACCGTGGCCTTGAGCGCCTTGGCGTCGTCGGGGGTGTGGGCGCGCAGCTGGTGCTGTACCCGGCTGCCGAGCTGGGCGAGCACGTCGCCGGGAACGTCTTTGGGCGTCTGGGTGACGAAGAAGATGCCGACTCCGCGGGAGCGGATCAGGCGCACCACCTGCGTGATGGTCGACTGGAAGTCCTTCGACGCATCCTTGAACAGCAGGTGCGCCTCGTCGAAGAAGAACACCAGCTTGGGCTTGTCGATGTCGCCGACCTCGGGGAGGGTCTCGTAGAGGCGCGACAGCAGCCACATGAGGAAGGTCGAGAACAGCTCGGGCTTGCCGAGCACGCTGCGCACCCCGAGCAGGCTGACCACCCCGCGCTGCCCCGGGCCGCCTGCCGGGTCGGGGACGGTGCGGAAGAAGTCGTTCACGTCGATCTCGGGCGTGCCGAAGAACACGTCGGCACCCTGGTCGGCGAACGTGATGAGCTCGCGCAAGATCACGCCGACGGTCGCCTTCGACAGACCGCCCAGCTCGGTGAGTTCGGCCTTGCCCTCGTCGCTGACGAGGTAGTTGAGCACGGCGCGCAGGTCCTGGAGCGTGATGAGCTGCAGCCCTTTGCTGTTCGCATAGTGGAAGACCAGCCCGAGACTCGACTCCTGCGTCTGGTTGAGCCCGAGCACCTTGCTGAGCATGAGCGGCCCGAAGGTCTTGACGCTGGCCCGGATCGGGACGCCATCGCCCATCCCGCCGAGCGAGAAGTACTCGGTCGGGGATCCGTGCGCCGTCCAGCTCTGGCCGATGCTCTCGGTGCGCTCGAGGAGCTTGGGATCGGGGGCGCCGGGCGTCGTCGCGATCCCGCTCAGGTCGCCCTTGATGTCGGCCGCGAAGACCGGGACCCCGGCTGCGCTGAGCTGCTCGGCGAGAACCTGCAGGGTCTTGGTCTTGCCCGTGCCGGTGGCGCCGGCGACCAGGCCGTGACGGTTGACCATGGCGATCGGGATGCGGATCTGGGCGTCGATGATCGGCTCGCCGTTGACGAGGGCGCCCATCTCGAGAGCGGGGGCGTCGAAACTGTAACTGGCAGTGATGGTTTCGACAGCCGTGGGGTTCAGAGGGCCAGGGGATGCTGCGGCCGGCTCGGCGGCGGCAGGGTCTGCGGCCGCGGGCTCGGCGGCGACCGGTGGCTTCTCGGCCGCGAGCGCCGCCTCCGCCTCGGCGAGCGCCTTCTTCGCCGCGGCGACCTGGTCTTCGGCATCCGTCATCCGGTCAGCCTATCGATCGGGTCAGGCGCGCTCGGGGCGCGTGGCGATGCCGAACAGCGGACCCTCGGGGCTGCTCGACGGCAGCTCGGTGAACCCGATCTTCTCGTAGAATCCGCGCGCGGCGACGTTCTGGACATCGAGCGAGGCGAACAGGCCGGGCACGCCGACGTCGGCGAGCTCCGATCGTAGGCGCCCGATCAGCTTCGTGCCCCACCCCTGACCCTGCGCCGCCGGCAGCAGGTCGACATGGAGGTGTGCGGGGTAGTCCTCGAACTCCTCGATCTGGATGACGCCGGGGTGGTACCCGCGCATGACCAGGTTCTCCTCCTCGGAGTACGGCTCCTCGGGGCGCGGGTAGGCGACAGCGAACCACGGCGTCCAGGTGTCGGCCCACCAGGCGACGAACGCCGATGTGTCGGAGACCGCGACCAGGTAGCCCTGGATCTCGGGACCCGCGTCTGGCGCATCCGGATCGTCGAGCTCGACAACCCACGCCCAGCCGGGGGCGAACGTCACGTACGGCTCGAGGAAGAGATCCGGAAGGAGGTCGTCGCTCGAGAACAGCCCGGTGGCGTCGCCGCCCGATGCCCCGGTGAGGAGGCAGATCTCGCGCATCCGCGCCAGGTCGGCGGGCCGGTACGGTCGGATCACGCGAGCCGGTCCTCCATGCCCCACGCCTGCCCGTACCCGCCCTCTGCCTCGGGCTTCGCCATCAGCTCGAGGAACGCGCGCGCGTCGAACGCCTCCGGGCCGAGCACCCCGGTACCGCTCCACGCGCCGCTCGCCAGCAGCTCGAGCGCGATGACCGGATTGAGAGCCGTCTGCCACACCACGCACTGGCTCTCGTACTCGGCCATCGTCCATTCGTTGTCGCTCACGTGATAGAGGTACACCTCGCGCGGCTTTCCGTCCTTGCCGGTGCCGGTGACCCACAGCCCGGCGCAGGTCTTTCCCGTCATGCGCGGACCGAGCGTCGCCGGGTCGGGCAGCCCCGAGGCGACGACATCGCGCGGCGCGACCATCACCGGGCCATCGGCCGACCGCACCCGCAGCGGCTCGGTCTTGTCGAGCCCCAGCTGGTGCAGCGTCTTCAGGATGCCGATGAACTCATCGCCGAGCCCGTACTTGAAGGTCACGCGCTTCGCGTCGACCCAGCGCGGCATGAGCAGCACCTCTTCGTGCTCCACGTTCACGCACTCCACCGGCCCGATGCCATCGGGGAACACGAACGTCTCGGGCTCGGAGAACGGCGGGGTGGTGAACCAGCCCCTGTCCCTCTCCCAGATCACCGGAGGGTTGAGGCACTCCTCGATGGTGGTCCAGATGCTGAAGGATGGCGCGAAGATCTCGTTGCCGGCCTCGTCGCGCACGACAAGGTTTGCGCCGTCCCGTACCCTCAACTCGTCGACCTCGCTGAAGAGGTGGTCGACGGCGTAGCGGGCGAACACGTCGGACAGACCCGGCTCGACGCCCATGCCGACCAGCGCGAGGCGGCCGGCCTTCTCCCAGTCGTCCGCCTGCGCGAACTGGTCGTCGCCGAGCTTCACGCCTGTCTCGCTGTACGGGTTCTCCGGATGCGGCTCCGACAGGCTCATCGCCATGTCGAGGTAGTCGGCACCGGCCGCGATCGCGCCGGCGAAGATCGTCGGCACGAACTTGGGCTCGACCGCGTTCATGACCTGGGTGGCCTGGTTGTCGCGAGCGACCGCGGCGACCGACTCGGGGTCGGACGCGTCGATGCGGACCGCGCTGTACCGGGCCGCGGCATCCGGATGCTTCGCGGCGACCCAGGCGACGGTGCGTTCCGCACGGGCGAGATCGTAATCGCTGACGACGATGGCCTCGAAGAAGGTGCGCCTGGCTGCGATCTTCGCGATGGCGTCGCCCACTCCGCCGGCGCCCACGAGGAGGATTCTCATGACAGGTGGCGTCCGAGCAGCGACAGGTCGGCGGAGCCGAGGCGCTTGCCTGCGCTGGCGGCCTGGTGCCAGTACGGGTAGAGCAGCACCGGGCGGCTCACCTCCTCGAGGCGGCGGGTCTCGTCGGCTGACAGCACGAGGTCGGCGGCCGCCAGGTTGTCCTCGAGCTGCTCGGAGGTGCGGGCGCCGATGATGACGGTCGAGACCCCCGGGCGTGCCATCGTCCAGGACAGGGCGACCTGAGCCGCCGAGACGCCGCGGGCCAGGCCGATCTCGACAAGCACCTCCACGATGTCGTAGAGCTTCTCCTGGTCGGGGACCGGGGGTTCGCTCCACTCGGTGAGCAGCCGGGACCCGGCGGGCGGCTTCGCGCCGCGGCGGTACTTGCCCGACAGGAGGCCACCGGCCAATGGCGACCAGACCAGGATGCCGAGACCCTGGTCGAGCGCCAACGGCACCAGCTCGTACTCGGCCTCGCGAGCGTGCAACGAGTAGTGGATCTGCTGGCTCACCAGCTGGACGAAGTTCTTGCGCTCGGCGACACCGATGGCCTTCATGAGGTGCCAGGCGGAGAAGTTCGAGACGCCGACGTAGCGCACCTTGCCGCTGTCGACGAGGTGGGTCAGCGCTGACAGGGTCTCCTCGAGCGGCGTCTGCCCATCCCACTGATGCACCTGGTAGAGGTCGATGTAGTCGGTGCGGAGCCGGCGCAGGCTCGCCTCGGCGGCACGGATCAGGTGATGGCGCGAAAGTCCTTCATCGTTGGGGCCGTCACCCATCGCGAATCGCGCCTTGGTGGCGAGCAGGAGCTCGTCGCGCTTGCCGGCGATGGCCTCGCCGACGATCTCCTCGGAGACACCGCTGGAGTAGACGTCGGCGGTGTCGATCAGGTTCACTCCGGCCGCCAGCGCCGTGCCGAGCTGGCGCTTCGCCTCGGCGAGGTCGGTGTCGCCCACGTCCGCGAATTTGCCACCGCCCCCGAACGTCATCGTTCCCATCGACAGGGTGGAGACCTTCAGACCGCTGGCACCGAGGTTGCGATATTCCATGGGTCGATTCAACACCCCCGCGCAGGAGCGGGGGAATCACGAGCATCCAGCCGGAGTTGGGGCCGTCCGACACTGGAACCACAGCGCGTACCGGGCGGCCCCGCCCTCCCGACCATCACTTCGGGACGTTGAGAGATTTCGGGGCGCGGGGCGACAGCGCCTGCCGCAGGATCCCGGCGAGACGCTCCCGCACGATGCAGTTGCCGAAGGAGAATGCATCGGCAAGCGATTCGGCTTCAGCGGGGGCGACGCCGGCGAAGGCGCGAGCGTAATCGTCGACCATCGCCTCGGCGAGCATCACGTGGCGGATGTGCCCGGCGATCCACCGTCGTGCATTCCACGGGTACGGGGCGAACTCGGGGAACTCGTCATCGAACAGCCGCTCGATGGGCTCGATCAGATGACGCACTCCGGCGTCCGTTCCCCCCCATGCGTCCACCCCGAGCCTCGCCTTCTTCTCGAGAACGGGCGCGATCCGGCGCATGTAGGCGGAGTCGGGACGGGTCGTGACGACCCCCTGCAATCCGACGTCCTTGTAGGTCCAGAGCGCCCAGCTGGCATCGTGGCGGGAGTAGATCTCCAGCTGGTCCTCGAGCAGCCGGGAGCGCTGCTCGTCGCGCGCGGGGTCGCCGGTGTATACCGGGCCGAACTCTCCGACCCAGATCGGAGTCCCCGTCTCGCGCATGTACGTGGTCCGGGCGAGGAAGGTCTCCTCGACCCTGTCGCGGTCGACGTACTCACCCCGGGTCACGCCGGGGTAGGGGCCGCCGTCGATGAAGCCCGGAAGCGCATAGTCGTGCGCCGTGTAGACGCTGTTCGGAAGCGGGTCGCCCAGCTGATCGAACTGTGTCGAGTACTTGTTGCCGTCGAGGAAGAGGATGTGGTCGGGATCGACGGCGCGGATCGCGGCCTCGAGGCGACGATAGAAGGGCGCGATGGTGCCGCCCTCGGCATCGGCCGGTTCGTTGACCGGGTTGTAGCCGGCCACCCACGGGTTGTGACGGTAGCGGTCGGCGATCGCCTCCCACAGGTGGACGACCCGGTCCTGGAAATGCCGATGTGTCC
This sequence comes from Pseudolysinimonas sp., assembly GCA_039917005.1. Lineage (GTDB taxonomy): Bacteria > Actinomycetota > Actinomycetes > Actinomycetales > Microbacteriaceae > JBDSKH01. The sequence continues at coordinate 13,338 of JBDSKH010000233.1, read as the reverse complement.
AGAACGAGGCCCACTGGGTGGGGTTGTCGCTGTGCCAGTGCTGGTTCTGCGCGCCGGGGACGGCGTGAAGGTCGAGGATCGTGTAGATCCCGTGGCGTCCGCAGGCGTCGATGACGCGGTCGAGCAGGCGGAAGCCGTCCTCTTTGATCACGAACGGAGCGTCGTCGTTCTCGAAATGCCGGTAGTTGAAAGGGATCCGGAGCGAGTTGAGCCCGAGCCCGGCGAGGAACTCAGCATCCTGGTCGGTGAAGAACACGTCGAGGAGGCGCTCGAAGAACCGGCTGTACCCCTCTTCGCCGAGGGTGCGCCGCAGTGCCCGCCGCTGCTGGGATTCGGTACCCGAGAAGCCGGTGATGAAGTTCTCCATATTCATCCAGCCGCCGAGGCCGAAGCCGCGCAGCAGGACTGGGCCGTCGACACCGACGATCCGCATGCCGTCGACGCGAAGGATCACCTGGCCGGCACCCGTCATCCGAGGGTCACTACCGTCCACGACACGGGGGGAAGCACGATGCGGAGCCGGCCGTCGTCCAGCCGTGCCGTCTCGTTCGGTCGGATCGTGACGCGCTCCGGATCGGACAGCGTGTTCGCGGCGTGCATGTCGTCGTCGTAGAGGCTGTCGGCGCTTCTCAGGGCGACGTCGCCGAGGAGGCTCGCGTCGACGACGAACTCGACCTCTTCATCGAGGCTGCGGTTCACGATGAACACGGCCGTGTCACCGGAATCCTCGTCGTGCGTGGCGACGGCATCGACGACTCCGACCGTTCCGTGCATCTCCGACTCGTAGGTCGGGCACTCGAGCTTGAGTTCCAGAGTCACGCCACGGGCGAGCCGTGACGTCATCGCGAAAGGAAAGAAGGTGGTCTGCCGCCAGGCCGGTCCCCCGGGCTCGGTCATGATCGGTGCGATCACGTTCACCAGCTGAGCGAGGCTGGCAGCGGTCACCCTGTCGGCGTGCCGGACCAGAGAGATCAGGAGATTGCCGAAGACGACGGCGTCGACGACGGAGTACACGTCCTCGAGCAGCCGCGGAGCCGCCGGCCACTCCTGGGCGTCCGTGATCCGATCGACCTCGGTGTACCGCGAGTGGTACCAGACGTTCCACTCGTCGAAGGAGATGTTGATCGATTTGTCGCTGCCTCGCACGGCCTTCACGTGGTCGGCCGTGGCGACGACGTCGTCGATGAACCGGTCCATGTTCACGGCGGAGGCGAGAAAGCTCCCATAGTCGCCGGCGATGGGCTCGTAGTAGGCGTGGCACGAGATGAAGTCGATCTCGTCGTAGGTCTCCTCGAGGACGATGCGCTCCCACGTGCCGAACAAGGGCATCTGAGCGCTCGAGCTGCCGCACACCACGAGCTCGAGTGTGGGGTCGACCTGCCGCATGGCGCGTGCGGTCTTCACCGCCAGGCGCCCGTAGTCCTCTGGGCTGCCGTGGCCCAGTTGCCAGGGGCCGTCCATCTCGTTCCCCAGGCACCACAGCCGGATGTCGTACGGCTCGACGGCGCCGTTGGCGATGCGACGCTCCGAGAGCTCCGTGCCACCGCGCAGGTTGGCGTACTCGAGAACGTCGAGTGCCTCCTGAACTCCTCGGGTGCCGAGGTTCACGGCGTACATGAGCTCGCTGCCGACCTTGGCCAGCCAGCGGGCGAACTCGTCGAGCCCCACCTCGTTGGTCTCCAGCGAATGCCACGCGAGATCGAGGCGCCGTGGCCGCTGCTCCCTCTGGCCGACCCCGTCTTCCCAGCGGTAGCCGGACACGAAATTGCCGCCGGGGTACCGGATCGTCGTCACGCCGAGTTCCTTGACGAGCTCGACGACGTCGCCCCGGAAACCGTGCTCATCGGCCTCGGGATGAGCGGGCTCGTAGATTCCGTCGTAGACGCACCGGCCGAGATGCTCGACGAAGGAGCCGAACAGGCGGCGATTGACGGGGCCGACCACGAAATGCGGGTCGATGGTGAGAAGTGCGGAGATCACGGAACCTCGATGTAAGAGAACGGTGGATCGTGTCGGGACGAGTTACTTGAGGCTGCCGATCGTCAGCCCTCCTCGCCAATACCGCTGCAGCGACAGGAACGCGATGATCAGCGGGATGACCGAGACCAGCGAGCCGAGGATGATGATGCTCCACAGGCTCTCTCCGCCTGCGGCGCCGTACGTCGATGCGGTGCCCTCCCAGAGCCCGATGCCGACCGTCACCGGGAAGAGGCGGTTGTCCGACAGCATCACGAGCGGCAGGAAGTAGTTGTTCCAGGACGACACGACCGACAGCAGCAGCACCGTGACCATCGCCGGACGCAGGAGCGGCAACGCGACCTGGAGGAACGTCCTGAACTCCCCCGCACCGTCGACGCGCGCGGCATCCATGAGCTCGTCCGGCACCGCGTCGCGCACGTACACGTGCATGAGGTACACGGCGAACGGGTTGAGCAACGTCGGGAGTACCACCGCCCAAATCGTGTTCGTGAGGCCTGCCTGTGAGAACAGGACGAAGGTCGGGATGACCAGCGCGGTCGTCGGCACCATCACGGCGCCGAGCAGGATCGAGAATGCGGCGCGGCGGCCGGCGAAGCGATACTTCGCGAACCCGTAGCCGGCGAGCACGGCCAGCACCGTCGCCCCGATCCCGCCGAGGAATGCATACAAGGCGGAATTCAGCAGCCAGCGCCCGTAGATGCCGCCGCCGTAGGTGAACAGCTGCCTGAAGTTCTCGACGTAGTCGATGTCGGTCGCGAACCAGAGCGCGCTCCCCCCGCCGAACAGTCCGGACGAGTTCTTCGAACTGTTGACGATGACCCACCAGAACGGGATCAGGAAATAGATCACGAGGAATGCGAGCACGATCTGCAGGGGGAGCTGCCCCGGCTTCCTGAGGGGGCGCCTGCGCTCGATTCGCGTGGCGCTCATGAGAGGAAGCTCCCGCGCTTGCGGGTGGCGAACATGAAGATGTAGACGCAGATGAACACGACGGCACCGAGCGCGAACGAGATCGCCGCCCCGTAGTTGTAGTTCGCCAGCTGGAATGCCTGTTCGTACGCGTACATGTTCGGGGTGAAGTCGGCGGGTATGGCACCGGCCGCCAGCTCCCGCAGGATCTGCGGCTCATTGAAGAACTGAAGGGTTCCGATGAGGGCGAACACGAGGATCAGCACCAGGGCGGGTGCGACCAGCGGGATCTTGATCCGGAGGATGATCTGCCACTGGGAGGCGCCGTCGATGCGCGCAGCCTCGTACAGGGTCGGGTCGATCGCCTGCAGTGCCGCGAACAGGATGATCATGTAGTACCCGGCCCACTGCCAGGTGACGACGTTGAGCAGGCCGTAGAAGATCAGGCCGCGGCTCAGGAAGTCGGGTCCCGTAGCCCCGAACGCGGCGAAGAAGTCGGCGATCGGGCCGAAGTTCTTGCTGTACAGGAAGCCCCACATCAAGGCGCCGATGACCGCGGGGATCGCGTATGGCATGAAGATCATGAGGCGCGCGAATCTCGCGAATCTCGTCGTGACGATGTCGAGGATGAGCGCGATGGCGAGGGAGATCGCCATCTGAATCGGGATCAGCACCAGCGAGAAGCGGACGACGAACCAGACCCCGTCGAGGAAGGCGGGATCGGTGAAGGCCTTGGCGTAGTTGCCGAGGAAGACGAACCGGGTGCCGCCGATCAGCGCCTTCTGGAACATGCTCAGGTAGAGCGCGAACCCCAGGGGGAGGATGAGCATCGCGAGGAAGACGATGCCGAAGGGCCCGACGAAGAGCCACGCGATCGCATTCTCACGCAGGGCCTTCGAACGGCGGCGCACCCTCGGTGTCGCGGCGATGGTGGTTGTCATGATTCCTTCTTCGATGCTTCGTTGCTTCGATGCGCGATGCGGACGTATGACGGAGGGCCGGCCCGTGAGGTCACGGACCGGCCCGGCGCGTCAGGTCACTTGACAGTGAACCCTTGCTCCGTCGCGTACGCCGCCACTTCATCCTGCAAAGCGTCGGCCGCTTCGGATCCAGTGGCGGATCCATCGTTGATCGCGGCGATCTGCTTCGTGAAAGCGGTGTAGTAGAACTGACCGATCGGCGTGTAGTTCATCCCTGTGTACCCGTTGGCGGCAGGAACGTACACCTCTTTGTTGGCCTGTTGACCGCCGAAGAACCCGACCTCGAGATCGATGAACTCCGGGTCGTTCAGCACGTTGACGTTGAGCGGGAAGATGATCTGGTTCTCCCAGCCGTCCCTCAGCGACGCGTCGTCGGCATAGACACCGAATGCGACCTTGGCCGCGAGCTCGGGGTCCTTGGCCTGGCTGGTCACCGAGAAGGCGGAGCCGCCCCAGTTGACGTCCACCGGGTTATCCGGATCCCACTGCGGCAGCGGTGCGGTTGCCCACACGTCCGCGTCGGCTCCCTCGCCGACGCCGGCACCCTGAAGGTAGCCGGGCGCCCATGCGGCCGAGATGTAGGTCGCGTAGTCACCGGCGATCACGCCGGAGATGTATTCCGGCGTGAACTGGTCCTGCGTTCCGACGAGTCCTTTCGAGACGAGCCCGCCCCAGTAGTCGAGCACCTCCTTGGATGCGTCGTCGTTCAGATTGATGCCGATCTCGCCTTCACCGGCCGGGTCGTACGTGAACGGCTCTGCGCCGTTCTGGTACAGCAAGGCCATGATGGCGGCCGGCACGTTCGCGCCGAAGTCGCCGAACAGCGGCCCGCCCGCATCCTTCACGGTCTGCGCAGCAGTCTCATACTCCGCCCAGGTCGTGGGAGGGGTGATGCCGTACTGGTCGAAGACGTCCTTGCGGTAGATCATCGCCATCGGGCCGCCGTCGATCGGGGCACCGAACACGCCGTCACCGACGGAGACGTCCTTCCAGGCGCCCTCGCTGAAGTTGTCCTTGACGTCGTCGTACCCGTACCCGCTGATGTCGACGAGCGCGTCCTGGATCTGGTACACCGCGATCCGGTCGCCCTCCACCATGACGACATCGGGGGCGCCCGTGCCGGCGGTGATCGCCGTCTGGAACTTGTCGTATTCGTCGCCACCGGCGCCGGCGTTCGTCCAGCAGACCTGGACGTCATCGTGATCCTTGTTGAAGTTGTCGACCACCAGTTCCATATTCGGATACCAGGCCCACAGGGTCACGATCGGCGCGTCGGTCTTGGTGATCTTGTTCGTGCAGTTGCTGGCATCGTTGCCGCCACCTCCGCCGCCGCCGTCGCCGCCAGAGCAGGCGGCGAGGGCAGCCGCGATCGTGAGGGCCGCCGCAGCAGCGATGACTTTTCTGGTCTTCACCGTTCGATTCCTTTCGGATGCATGGACATCTTCGTCAGTGCGTCGAGTCGGCGGGCCGGTGACGGGGGTCGGCTTCGACCTGTGTCGTGACAGCCTCGGGGGTCCGAATCGCGGTTTGCAACGTTGTACTTGCAACGTTGGAAATAGACTATTCCGATCCGGGACGTCGGTGTCAAGCGATTCCCGCAACCCGCCCACGGGATTTCATCCGCCGGGTGCGAGACGGGCCCGCCGGATCGCTACACTGACGCACGATCGAGCCGCGAGCGAGAGGACGAAGTCCGATGGGGTCCACCCTGCACGATGTGGCTCGCGTCGCCGGCGTCTCGATCAAGACGGTCTCCAACGTCGTCAACAACTACCCGCACGTTCGGGCAGCCACGAGGGATCGCGTGCTGGCCGCGATCGCGGAGCTGGACTACCGTCCGAATCTGTCCGCCCGCGGCCTGCGCTCCGGACGCACGGGAGTGATCGGTCTCGCGATCCCGGAGCTGCGTCAGAACTATTTTGCCGAGCTCGCCGACACGATAATCCGCATGGCGGCGCGTCACAACGTCGATGTGGTCATCGATCAGACCAGCGCCACGCGGGAGGGCGAGCTCGCCGTGCTCTCCGGGGAACGCCTTCGCCTGACAGACGGGGTGCTGTTCAGCCCGGAGCGCCTCGGGCAGGAGGATGTCGATCTGCTGAACGTGGGTTTCCCGCTCGTCCTGCTCGGCGAGCGGATGTTCGGGGGGCCGACCGACCACGTGACGATGCACAACGTGGAGTCGGCACGGGCCGCGACCGAGCATCTGATCGGCATCGGTCGCCGCCGCATCGCGGTCATCGGGGCCCACCCCGTCAACCAGGACGACATCCGCTCGGCCAACCTCCGCATCCGCGGCTACCGCGAGGCCCTCGACGCCGCGGGACTGGCCTACGACCCGGCACTCGTGCGCGTCGCCGCCCCATGGCACCGTGAGAACGGCGCGGCAGCGATGCGCGGCCTGCTCGAGGAAGGCGTCTCGTTCGACGCCGCCTTCACCCTCAACGACACACTCGGGCACGGTGCGCTGCGTGCCCTCGGCGAAGCGGGTGTCCGTGTTCCGGACGACGTCGCCGTGATCGGATTCGACAACATCGACGAGTCGCGCTTCTCGGTTCCCTCCCTTTCGAGCGTCGAGCCCGGACGCGACCAGATCGCCAAGGTGGCCGTCGACATGCTTCTCGAACGCATCAACGAGAAGGGTGACCGGATGCCTCCTCGCCAGGTCCTCGCCGACTATCGCATCGTCGGTCGCGAGTCGACGGGGTTCTCAGAGACGCTGGATCCGGTCGGCGCGGTCTCCATGGCCGACGACCAGACGGTTTCCGCGGGATGGAGAGGCCAACCGGATGCCTGAGCAGCTGAGGAGTTCCGAATGGTACGGCGGCGAGGGCCGCAACTCGTACCTCCATCGGGCCTGGATGCGGCGGGGACTTCCCGATAGTGCTTTCGACGGGACCCGACCGCACATCGCGATCGCGAACACCGCGTCCGATCTGACGCCGTGCAACAGTCACCTGACCGAGGTCGCGCAGTCCGTGAGAAACGGCATCTTCGAGGCGGGCGGCATCGCCCTCGAGCTGCCCGTCGTGTCCCTCGGCGAGACGCAGGTGAGGCCGACCGCGATGCTCTGGCGCAACATGGCCGCGATGGCGACCGAGGAGATGCTGCGTGCGAATCCCATCGACGGCGTCGTCCTGCTGGGGGGCTGCGACAAGACCATCCCCGCGCTGCTGATGGCGGCTGCCTCGGTCGACATCCCGGCGGTGGTCGTGCCCGGTGGCCCCATGCTGACCGGTCATTTCAGGGGCGAACCTCTCGGATGCGGCACCGACGTCTGGCGCCTGAGCGAAGAGGTGCGCGCCGGAACCCTGAGCGAAGAGATGTTCCTGCGGTCCGAGTCCTCGATGATCCGCAGCAAAGGGCATTGCAACACCATGGGGACCGCGTCGACGATGGCCCTCGTCGCCGAAGCACTCGGAACCGTGCTGCCGGGGCTGGCCGGCACTCCCGCACCCGACGCCCGCCTGCTCGAAGCCGCTCACGAGACCGGTCGGCTCGTCGTGCAGATGGTCGCCGACGACCGTCGGCCGAGCACCTTCCTGACGGAGGCGTCGTTCCACAACGCGATCGTCGCGCTCGCCGCGATCGGAGGATCCACCAATGCCGTCGTGCACCTCCTGGCGATCGCGGGGAGACTCGGCATCGAACTGACGATCGACGATTTCGACCGGATCGGGGCGGAGGTCCCGCTGCTGGTCAACCTGCTTCCGGCAGGGAAGTACCTCATGGACGACCTGCACCGCGCGGGCGGGTTCCTCGCCGTCCTCAAGGAGGTCCGTGATCTGCTGCGGCCCGAAGCGCTGACGGTCACGGGCGCATCTCTCGTGTCGTACCTGGATGACGCCCGGATCTGGGATCCGGAGGTGATCACTCCCCGCGACTCACCGCTGCTCGTGGGCGCCGGGATCAGCGTGCTGCGGGGGAGCCTGGCGCCGGGTGGTGCTCTCATCAAGTCCGCGGCGGCATCGCCTCACCTGCTGAAGCATCGCGGGCCGGCGCTGGTCTTCGACTCGATCGAGGATTTCCACGCGCGCATCGACGACCCCGATCTCGATGTCGACGAGAACACGGTGCTGATCCTGCGAGGGTGCGGTCCGAAGGGCTATCCCGGCATGCCGGAAGTGGCGAACATGCCGCTTCCCGAAAAGCTGCTGGCCAAGGGCGTGCGCGACATGGTGCGGATCTGCGACGGGAGGATGAGCGGAACCGCGTATGGGACCGTCGTGCTCCACGTGACCCCGGAGGCCGCCGCCGGTGGCCCGCTGGCCCGCGTGCGCACCGGAGACATGATCGCTCTCGATGTCCGCGCACGGCGCATCGATGTCGACGTCCCGCCCGAGGAGTTCGCGGCCCGAGAACCGGACGAGGCGACGCTCCGCGCCTTTGCGCGCCCCGACCGCGGGTGGGAGCGCTTGTACGTGGATCACGTCACCCAGGCCGACACCGGGGCGGACCTGGACTTTCTCATCGGATCGAGCGGATCGGCGGTGAGCCGTGAATCGCACTGATGACCGCGCCCGTGACTGGACCGGCGGGGTCGCGGCGGCTCTTCCTACCGACCACGCGGACGCGACGCTCGTCGGGCGCATCTGGGATCCGGGCGCCGGTGGCCCCTCGGTGGTGATGGTCAGGGATGGCGATGCCTTCGATCTGAGTGGGGAGTTCGCCACGATGAGCGAGCTCTGCGAGCTCGACGATCCGGCAGCCGCGGTTCGTGCGGCACGAGGCCTCCGGGTGGGGAGCGTGGAGGCGTTGCTCGCGAACTCGTCCTCGATCGACACCGACCCCGATGCCCCCCGACTGCTCAGCCCCATCGACCTGCAGGTCGTGAAGGCTGCCGGTGTCACCTTTCCCGTCTCGATTCTCGAGCGCGTCATCGAGGAGAAGGCCATGGGTGATCCGCACACGGCCGACGCCGTGCGGCGTTCGATTCTGACAGCGCTCGGGACCGGCCTGTCGGGACTCGTCCCGGGGTCCGCTCGAGCCCTGAAACTGAAGGAATACCTCGTCGGCGAGGGGATCTGGAGCGCCTATCTCGAAGTCGGGATCGGGCCGGACGCCGAGATCTTCACGAAGGCTCCCGTCCTCTCGACGGTCGGAACGGCCACCGAGGTAGGGATCCGCAGCGATTCGGAATGGAACAACCCGGAGCCCGAAGTCGTTCTCGTGGTCTCCTCGACCGGGGCCATCGTGGGCGCGAGCCTCGGCAACGACGTCAACCTCCGGGACATCGAGGGCCGCTCGGCACTCCTTCTCGGACAGGCCAAGGACAACAACGCCTCGGCCGCGGTCGGGCCGTTCATCCGTCTCTTCGACAGCGCGTTCGGGCTGGAGAGTCTCGAGCAGGAGATCGTCTCCCTGCGCGTGGACGGCGTCGACGGTTACGTCCTGGAGGCCGTGTCGCCCCTCTCGGAGATCAGCAGGACCCCGCGGGATCTGGTCGGCCAGACCATCGGGCGGCGCCATCAGTATCCCGACGGTTTCGTCCTCTACCTCGGCACGATGTTCGCGCCGACGGATGACCGTGGCGCGCCGGGCCAGGGCTTCACGCACGTTCCCGACGACATCGTCCGGATCTCGTCGCCGTCCCTCGGAGGCCTGGTCAATCGCGTCCGGCATGCGGAGGGCCTGCCCGGCTGGGACTTCGGGATCGCGGCCCTGATGTCCACCCTCGCCCGACGCGGAATGCTGAGGACACGGTGAAGACCGTCACCACGACCGACCCTCGGGACGGAAGCTCGCGTCCCCTCGACATCCAGGAGACCTCGTCCGAGGAGGTTCGTCAGATCGTCGCTGCCGCAGCCGGTGCGGCGCGCGACCTGCGGTCAGCGCCGCGCTCGTGGCGCGCGGGCCTGCTGCGGGCCGTCGCGGACGAGATCGACGCCTCCCGTGGCGAGCTGACGGTCGCCGCGCAGTCGGAGACGGGGCTGACTCCCGCACGCCTCGATGGCGAGCTGACCCGCACGGCCTTCCAGTTCCGGCTCTTCGCCGACGCGGTGGACGAGGGTTCCTTCCTCGAGGCCACCATCGATCGCGCCGCGGAGACCCCCACCGGTGCTGGCCCCGACCTCCGGAGAATTCTCGTTCCGCTCGGACCGGTCGCGGTCTTCGGCGCCAGCAACTTCCCGTTCGCCTTCTCGGTCCCCGGCGGCGACACCGCCTCTGCACTCGCTGCGGGCAATCCGGTGATCGCCAAGGCGCATCCCGCCCACCCCGTGACATCGGTACGGTCCTTCGAGGCGATGCAGCGCGCGCTCGTTCATCACGGTGCGCCGCCGGAAGTACTGGGGCTGATCTTCGGGCAGGATGCCGGGGCTTCCCTTGTCGCAGATCCCGGCGTCCGGGCCGTCGCCTTCACCGGTTCCGCCCGTACCGGTCGGCTCCTGATGGACCTCATCTCACGCCGTCCGGTGCCCATTCCGTTCTACGGCGAGCTCTCGAGCATCAACCCGGTCATCGTCTCTCCCGCCGCGGCGGCGGCGAGAGGCGAGCAGATCGCCCAGGGGCTCTTCGCATCCGTCACCGGTTCCGCGGGGCAGCTCTGCACGAAGCCGGGCCTCGCGTTCATCCCCCGCGGTGCTGACGCGCTGGTCGAGACGCTCGTCGCGCAGGTGCAGGCTGCGGGAGCCCAACCGATGCTGAGCGCCGGGATCCTGTCCTCCTTCGAGGAGACGCTGTCGGGGCTCGAGGGCGTGGCCGGCGTGCGCACTCTCGTCGGAAGCCGGCGGGTCTCCCGTGTCGGCACCGATGTCGTGCCCGGTCTCCTCGAGGTCGACGTGGAGGACTTCTCGGCCGCCGTCGCCGAGGAGGCCTTCGGACCCTCGATCGTCCTCGTCCGCTACGACGACGTCAGCGAGCTCGTGGCGGCTGTCCGGGACATCCCCGGGTCGCTCACCTCCACCCTGCATATCGAGCAGCCGGACAGCATGGATCTCACCGAGCTGCTTCCCGTTCTGCAGTCACTGGCCGGGAGGGTCGTCTTCAACGGCTACCCGACCGGCGTACGGGTCGCCTGGGCGCAACACCACGGCGGACCATGGCCGGCCACCAACTCGATCCACACCTCCGTGGGTGTCACCGCAATGCGACGTTTCCTGCGGCCCATGGCCTGGCAGGACGCGCCCCAGCAACTCCTCCCCGTCGAGTTGCAGGACGGCCCCGCGGACCTGCCTCGACGGATCGACGGCGTGCTGATCCTGCCCGACCCCCGCTGAGGGCCGTCGAGACCTTTCGAGGTGCCTGTCGTCCGTGACCGACGGGCGGCCTCGAGGACCCCTTTTGTCGATCGTTGTGCTTAGATCGGTTCGTGACCGACGTAACGGTATCCCCGGCCGACGGGCACATCAACGCCCTCGGTTCGTCCGTCACCAGCGACCTGTTCCAGATCCTCCGCGACGGCCGCCCGCGCACCCGCACCGAGCTCTCGGCGATGACCGGTCTCGCCCGCTCCACCGTAGCCCTGCGCATCGACGCGCTCATGCGTCTCGGGCTCGTCGGACCGGTCGGCGACGCCGTCTCGACAGGAGGCCGGCCGTCATCCCAGTTCGCCATCACGGCGAGCGAGCGCGTGGTGCTGGCGGTCGACGTCGGCGCCTCGCACGTGCGTATCGCGATCAGCGACCTCACCGGCCGGATCCAGGCGGAGACCGGCGCCGCCATCCAGGTCATCGAGGGTCCGGAGGCCGTGCTCGGCTGGGTCGAGACGGCCGCGCGCGAGCTGCTCGCCGAGCTCGGCCGCGACGCATCCGACCTGCTCGCGATCGGCATCGGGCTGCCCGGTCCGGTGGAGCACTCGAGCGGCCGCCCCATCAACCCGCCGATCATGCCGGGCTGGGACCGGTTCGACGTCCCGGGCTGGTTCCGCGACAGCTTCGACGCGCCGGTCCTGGTGGACAACGACGTCAACATCATGGCCCTCGGCGAGCGCGAGCACGCCTGGCCGGAGGTCGATCATCTGGTCTTCGTCAAGGTCGCCACGGGCATCGGATCCGGCGTGATCTCGGGCGGTTACCTGCAACGCGGAGCCCAGGGCACCGCCGGCGACATCGGCCACGTCTACGTGGCGCGCGGCGCCGATGTGCCCTGCCAGTGCGGCAACCGCGGCTGCCTCGAGGCCCTCGCGTCGGGCCCGGCGATCGGGCGCGCGTTGCGCGACGTCTCGTTGCAGGCGGCTACCAGCCAGGACGTCGTCGAGCTCGTCAAGCGCGGCAACATCGACGCCATCCAGGCCGTGCGCCAGGCCGGGCGCGACATCGGCGAGGTGCTGACCACGTGCGTGAGTCTCATCAACCCGTCGGTCATCGTCATCGGCGGTTCCCTCGCACAGGCCGGCGAGCACCTCATCGCCGGCGTGCGCGAGGTCGTCTACACCCGCTCGATGCCGCTCGCGACCGAGCACCTGCAGATCACGCAGTCGAAGGCGGGCCCGGATGCGGCGGTGCTGGGAGCGAGCATGCTCGCCATCCATCACGCCCTGAGCCCCGTGAACATCGAGGCGATGGTCGTGGGGGTCGGGGTTGTCTAGCTAGTCCTTCGAGTAGCTAGTCATTCGAGGCGCTAGTCCTTCGAGGCGAAAGCCGCGTCGAACGCCGCGTCGGGCGCATCGAATGCCAGCCGCCGCACGAACTCGAGGGCCTCGGGTGCGCCGACCAGGCGATCCATGCCGGCGTCCTCCCACTCCACCGAGATCGGGCCGTCGTAGCCGATCTGGTTGAGCATGCGGAACGACGCCTCCCACGGCACGTCGCCGTGCCCGGTCGAGATGAAGTCCCACCCGCGTCGCCCGTCGGCCCACGCCAGGTGCGAGCCCAGCCGGCCGGCGCGACCGTCACGTGCACGCATCTTGGTGTCCTTGCAGTCCACGTGGTAGATGCGGTCCTTGAAGTCCCAGATGAACGACACCGGGTCGATGTCCTGCCAGACCATGTGACTGGGGTCCCAGTTGAGGCCGAACGCGGGGCGGTTGCCGATGGCCTCGAGAGTGCGCACCGTGGTCCAGTAGTCGTAGGCGATCTCGCTCGGGTGCACCTCGTGCGCGAACCGCACGCCGACCTCGTCGTAGACGTCGAGGATCGGGTTCCAGCGGTCGGCGAAGTCCTGGTAACCGGCGTCGATCATGGCCTGCGAGGCGGGCGGGAACATCGCCACGTACTTCCAGATCGACGAGCCCGTGAAACCGATGACGGTCTTCACCCCGAGCGCCGCCGCCAGTCGCGCGGTCAGCTTCATCTCCTCTGCCGCACGCTCGCGCACGCCCTCCGGGTCGCCGTCGCCCCAGACCTTCGCCGACAGGATGTCGCGGTGGCGCTGATCGATCGGGTCGTCGCAGACGGCCTGCCCCTTGAGGTGATTCGAGATCGCCCACACCTTGAGGTCGTACTTCTTCAGCAGGGCGAGCTTGCCCTCGACGTACCCGGGCTCATCCCAGCGCCAGGGATCGAGATGGTCCCCCCAGCAGGCGATCTCG
>JBDSKH010000232.1:0-12243 GCA_039917005.1 Pseudolysinimonas sp. | reverse complement strand
GATCTGGCCGACGCCGGGTACACCTCGGTCGAGGAAGTGCGCACCGCGCACGAGGATCTGATGTTCTCGCTCCCGAAAGAGCTGCGCACCGACGCTTCGGGGAACGCCGACGAGCGCGCGCTCGGCGGGCGTACCCGCGGCTAGCATTCCGGGTAGGCGGCCGACGGCGGCCGGCCCCGAGGGAGGTGCTGATGCGCGTCCGCGTCCTCCCGCGTGAGCTGGCCGCGCGGATCATCAACGGCACCGTCGCGACGATGGGATGGGCGGTCGGCGCACTCACGATCGTCCTGACGATCCCCGTGCTGATCGAGACCCTGATCGCGCGCGGGCGGGCAGGCGACATCCCGCTGCCGCTCGCCCTCCTCCTATTCGTTCTGCTCGGGATCATCGCGGTCGCGCGCTGGCGTCGCACCGAGGTCGTGGTCATCTTCCTGGTGGCCGCCGGGGTCGCAACGATCATCTACCAGCTCGCCCTCTTCGCGGGCGACCCGGCCATCGTCGAGGAGGCGCTCTACCTCGTCAACCGGCCGACACTCGCCCTGGTCGCCGTCGGAGTGACCGCCGCGTCGGCTCTGAGCGGTGTCCTATGGTGCACCTTCGGGCTCGCGATCGCGACCGCGGTGTCGCTCATCTCCTCGCTTGTGGCGGGGGTGCCGTTCCGCCCGGGGCTCGGGCCGATCCTGGTGTACGTCATCGCGGTCGTCGGATATCTGACGTTCGCAGCGATCCAGAACGCCCAGAGGGCAAAGGTGCCGAATTTCGACGAGCTCGAGGCCGAGACGGGGCGCCTCGCCCGCGGGGAGGACCTCATGCGGCGCACGACGGCCGCCGTGCATGACACGGTGCTGAACGACCTCTCGATCGTGATGAACGCGACGGACACCCTCGACGACCGCGTGGTCAAGCGGCTGCTCGATGACCTCGAACAGCTACGCGGCGCCGACTGGATCTCGCACACCACCGACATCCCGACGGCCGACGACCAAGACGCCAGCCTCCGCAACGAGATCATGCGCATGGTGAGCGATTTCCAGTGGCGCGGCCTCAGCATCCACGTCACCGGGTACGGCACGGGTGTCTACCGCCTCGACCCGGATGTCGCCCAGGCGCTGGTCGGGGCCGTCTCGGCCGCGTTCGAGAACGTGCTCCGCCATTCCGGGGCGACCGTCGCGGAGCTGGAGCTGATCTACGACGAGGACGTCATCACGGTCATGGTCAGCGACCAGGGCGCCGGATTCGACCCGGCGGCGATCGCCCCCGACCGGCTCGGTGTGCGCGGATCGATCATCGAGCGCTTGGAGTCCGTGGGCGGCGCCGCCCGGATCTGGTCGTCGCCGGGAAGCGGGACGACGGTCATGCTGACGGTGCCGATCCTCGAGATCGTCCAACCGCATCCCGAATCGCAGCATCGCAGGAACCCAGGATGAGGGCCTGCCGATGAGCCGGTTCAATCGGCAGTTCCTGACGCAGTCGGCCTACGAGATCGACCCGCTCAGCTGGTTCACCGGTCCGCTGGTGCCGATCGTGTTCGCCGTGCTCAACCTGGCGTACGGCGGCACGCTGGCGCTCGTCACCTGGGTCCAGGTCGGCAACCCGCGCTTGCAGTTCGCGGGCGTCATCATCTGCACGTTCGCGTCACTGTTCGTGCACTTCATGACCCGTCCGCTGCGCCCGAGGATCGGATGGGGAACCGGTGCCATCGCGATGGGGATCGGGTGCGCGGGGTTCATCCTGTCGGCCATCGGTTACACCAACATCGTGTTCTCCATCGAGCTCTGGTGGGCACCATTCGGCGTCGCCTTGGTGCTTGCGAGTCTCGCGCCGTACCTCCCGGCCCGTGCCCTGGTCGTGCTGGGGCTCGGGGCGATCGCCCTCACCTCCCCGATCGCCTACCTGATCGTCAAGGATGACGTGCCGAACTGGGGTCCGGTCGCCACCGTGCTCATCATCAGCTCGCCCATCGCCAGTGCGGTCGTGGCGACGGCCGCATTCTCGTATGTCGTCGTCAGCCGCATGCAGCCCCTGATCGAGAAGCGCTCGGAGGTGCTGGTGTCGCCCGAGGCCGCCCGAGACAACGAGACGGAGAGGGAGGAGCGCGTGCGGCTCGCGCAGTTCACCGCACGCGCGGCTCCATTCCTGGAGTCGGTCGCGCGGGCGGGCGTCGTGACACCCGCCGACCGGGCACTCGCCGGGCAGCTGGCGCGGCGCCTGCGCGACGACCTGGTCACGCAGTCGAACGTGAGCTGGCTCGATTCCGTGGCCGACAGCTCACGTCTTGTCGTCATCGACCCCGAATACCGGGCGGGCAAGATGAAGTCGACGCAACGCACCGCCCTCCGGGCGCTGCTGCAGGCGATCCTCGACACCCCCGGCACCGACGCGGGTTCGTTGCTCGTCGAGCTGCGGAGCGCGCCGGACGGCTCGACGGCGGTCGGCGTGAGCCTCGACATGGAGCTGCCGGAGGGCAGGCGCATCATGCACCTCGCGCCCTACTACCTGACGCTCGGGACGGCTGTGAAGGACCTCGAGTGGAGTCGCGACAGGTTCTTGAAGCTGAGCTTCAACCTGCCCGACTGAGCTGGTCGAGTAGCCGCGAAGCGGCGTATCGAGACCTATGTCGCAGAGATCGAGTGCCCGGCCGAGCCGAGCTGCTTCGTCGCCTCCACCACGCGAGCGGCCATGCCCGTCTCGGCGATCTTGCCCCAGGCGCGCGGGTCGTAGACCTTCTTGTTGCCGACTTCGCCATCCAGCTTGAGGAAGCCGTCATAGTTCGCGAGCACGCTTCCGGCGACCGCCCGGCTGTACGCGTACTGGGTGTCGGTGTCGATGTTCATCTTGATAACGCCGTTGGCGACCGCGATGTCGATCTCCTCGTCGCTGGATCCCGATCCGCCGTGGAAGACCAGGTCGAGCGGCAGAGGGCCGGTCTTGTACTTCGCCTGGATGCCCTCCTGGATCACCTTGAGCAGCTCGGGCTTCAGGACCACGCCCCCGGGCTTGTAAACGCCATGGACGTTGCCGAACGTGAGGGCGGCGATGTAGCGGCCCTGCTCGCCGAGGCCGAGCGCCTCCACCGTCTGGATCGCGTCGTCGAGCGTCGTGTAGAGGTGCTCGCTGATGTCGTGGCTCACGCCGTCTTCCTCGCCGCCGACGACGCCGATCTCGACCTCGAGGATCGCTTCGATCGCCTTCATGCGCGGAAGCAGCTCCTTCGCGATCTCGAGGTTCTCGGTGATCGGCACGGCCGATCCGTCCCACATGTGCGACTGGAAGATCGGGTTGCGACCGGCCTTGACCTCGGCCTCGGACGCCTCGATGAGCGGCATGACG
This sequence comes from Pseudolysinimonas sp., assembly GCA_039917005.1. Lineage (GTDB taxonomy): Bacteria > Actinomycetota > Actinomycetes > Actinomycetales > Microbacteriaceae > JBDSKH01. The sequence continues at coordinate 8,913 of JBDSKH010000232.1, read as the reverse complement.
AAGCCGGGCAGTGCGTCCTTGGGGCAGTGGTCGGTGTGCAGCGCGACCGTGACCGGGTAGTTCTTGGCCACCTCGTGCACGAATGCGGCGAACGCGAGCGCGCCGGATGCACGGGCCTTGACGGTCTGGCCGGCGAAGAAGTCCGCGCCGCCCGTGGTGACCTGCAGGATGCCGTCGGACCCCGCCTCGGTGAGCCCCTGCAGAACGGCGTTGATCGTCGACGAGGACGAGACGTTGACCGCGGCGAAGGCGAATCCGCCCTTCTTGGCGGTGTCGAGCATCTCGGCATACTGATCCGGCGTGGCGACGGGCATGGTGATTCTCCTTCGGGGACGGACGGCTGCAGGGCCGCCGGCGGGCCCAGTCTACCGAGGCCCGATAGGCTGACAGCGCGCTGCCGCCACCTCGGCGCATCCCTTCCGCCGACGACCGACGAGGATGCTGCATGGTGACCACCGAGACTGGAACGTTGTTCCTCCACCCCGATCGCAACCTGGCCATGGAGCTGGTGAGGGCCACCGAGGCGGCCGCCATCCGTGCGGTCCCGTTCATCGGCCGCGGCGACAAGAACGGTGCCGACGCCGCCGCCGTGGATGCGATGCGCAAGTTCCTGGGGACGGTCAACTTCGCCGGCACCGTCGTCATCGGCGAGGGCGAGAAGGACAAGGCGCCGATGCTCTACAACGGCGAGGTGGTCGGCAACGGGCGCGGTCCCGAATGCGACATCGCGGTCGACCCGATCGACGGCACCTCGCTCACCGCGGCAGGGCGACGCAACGCGATCTCGATGATCGCGGCGGCAGACCGCGGGGCGATGCTCGACGCGTCGTCGGTGTTCTACATGGAGAAGATCGTCACCGGCCACGAGGGTATCGGCGTCGTCGACATCGACCGGCCGGTCGCCGACAACATCCGGGCGCTCGCGAAGGCCAAGGGAAAGGACGTCGGCGAGATGTCGATCGGCGTCCTGGACCGGCCGCGCCACGAGTCGCTGATCCAGGCGATCCGGGATGCCGGGGCCGGCACGCGCCTGCTGCTCGACGGCGATGTGGCGGGCGGCATCGACGCCGCGAGCTACGAGGGCCGCCTCGACATGTGCATCGGGATCGGGGGCAGCCCGGAGGGCGTGGCCACGGCGTGCGCCATCAAGGCCCTCAACGGGGTGATCCAGACCCGGCTCTATCCGCAGACAGACGACGAGCGGCAGAAGGGCCTGGACGCCGGGCTGGAGTTCGACCGCGTCTACGAGGCGGAGGATCTCGTGAAGGGCGACAACACGTTCTTCGTCGCGACGGGCGTGACCGACGGCAACCTGGTGAGCGGGGTGCGCCGCAAGGGACCGGTGATCCGCACCGAGAGCATCGTGCTGCGAGCGCGCTCTGGCACGATCCGACGCGTGATCGCCGATCACCTCGCGGAGAAGTGGCTGGGAGAGTTCGACCTCTAGACGACTTTCGCTCGAAGCTTGCGGAGTGAGTACTCACTCACTTAGGATCGGCGGGTGACTCTTCCTGACGGCCTCGTTGTCGTCACCCCCGTGCCGCGCGAACGAGCGCGCCCGCTCTCGCCGGAAGAGCGCCGCGCGATGATCATCGACGCCGTGCTGCCCCTGGTGAAGGAGCGCGGCCGTGACGTGTCGACGAAGGAGATCGCCGACGCCGCCGGCGTGGCCGAGGGCACGATCTTCCGCGCCTTCGGCGACAAGGAGTCGCTCATCGATGCGGCCGTCGCGAAGCTGCTGGATCCGCTGCCGTTGCGCGCGGCCCTCCGCGGCATCGATCGCGATCTGCCGCTCGAGCAGAAGCTCAACGACATCCTGTTCCACCTGCGCGCGCGGTTCTTCGGCGTCTTCGGCATCATGACCGCGCTCGGCATCAAGGAGCGCCCGCCGATCCCGCGCACGCCCGGCGAGGAGTGGGTCGACATCATCGCCGACCTGCTCGCGCCGAACAGCGACGAGCTCACCATGCCGATCGAGACGGTCGCGCACTACCTGCGGCTGGTCGCGTTCGCCTCGTCCGTCCCGCCCTTCAACGAGAACTACACCTTCCACAATGACGAGCTCGCTCGCCTCATCGCCCACGGCGTCGCCGGAAAGAAGAAGAACTGACCATGCTCGGTCGTATTCTCGTCCGCTATCTCCAGCCCTTCTGGCCACTCCTCATCGGGGTGATCATCTTCCAGGCCGGCCAGTCGATCGCCGCCCTGACCCTGCCGGGCCTGAACGCCGACATCATCGACAAGGGCGTCGTCACCGGTGACGTCGACTTCATCCTCATGAACGGCGCCATCATGCTCGGCCTCACGCTCGTGCAGATCGCCTGCTCGATCGCGGCCGTCTACTTCGGCGCCCGCACGGCGATGGGCCTCGGTCGCGACCTGCGCGGCGCGATCTTCACCCGGGTGGGGGAGTTCAGCGAACGCGAGGTCACCAAGTTCGGCGCCCCGTCGCTCATCACCCGCACGACGAACGATGTGCAGCAGGTGCAGATGCTGGTTCTGATGACCTGCACGATGCTGATCGCCACCCCGATCCAGAGCATCGGCGGCGTGGTGTTCGCTCTGCGCACCGACGTCCAGCTGTCCTGGATCCTCGTCGTCGCCGTCCCCGTGCTGCTCATCGCGATCAGCTTGATCATCGTGCGGATGGTGCCGCAGTTCCGCCTCATGCAGGCCCGTATCGACACCGTCAACCGGGTGCTCCGTGAGCAGCTGACCGGCATGCGCGTCGTGCGCGCCTTCGTGCGCGAGCCCGTCGAGCGCGAGCGCTTCAAGATCGCGAACGATGAGCTCACCGAGACGGCGCTGCGCACGGGGCGCCTCTTCGCCCTGATGTTCCCGATTGTGATGCTCGTGCTCAACGTTTCCAGCGTCGCCGTGCTGTGGTTCGGGGCGTTCCGGGTCGAAGCCGGGGAACTGGAGATCGGGTCGCTGATCGCCTTCCTCAGCTACCTCATCCAGATCCTGATGGCCGTCATGATGGCGACCTTCATGGCTGTCCTGCTGCCGCGCGCGGCGGTCTCGGCCGACCGCATCGGCGAGGTGCTGAACACCGAGTCGTCCGTGCGGGTCCCCGAGCACGGGGTCACCGAGCTGAAGTCGACCGGGCAGGTCGAGCTGCGCGGCGCGACCTTCACCTACCCCGGAGCCGAGCAGCCGGTGCTGCGCGACGTGAGCTTCACCGCGAAGCGTGGGCAGACGACGGCCATCATCGGCAGCACCGGCGCCGGCAAGACCACGCTCGTCAACCTGCTGCCGCGGCTGTTCGACGTGACCGACGGCGCGGTGCTGGTCGATGGCGTGGATGTTCGCGAGATCGACCCCGACATCCTGTGGGGACGCATCGGCCTCGTGCCGCAGCGCGCCTACCTGTTCTCGGGCACGGTGGCGAGCAACCTGCGCTACGGCAACCCCGACGCGACCGACGAGGAGCTCTGGAAGGCCCTCGAGATCGCGCAGGGCCGCGACTTCGTCGAGGAGATGCCCGAGCAACTCGAGGCACCGATCTCGCAGGGCGGCACCAACGTCTCGGGGGGACAGAGACAACGACTCGCGATCGCGAGAGCGCTGGTGAAGCGACCCGAGATCTACGTCTTCGACGACTCGTTCTCGGCGCTCGATACCGCGACCGATCAGCGGCTACGCGCCGCATTGGGCCGGGATGTCGCGGGCGCCACGATGATCATCGTCGCGCAGCGCGTGTCGACCATCCTCGATGCCGACCAGATCATCGTGCTCGAGGACGGCGCCATCGTCGGCCAGGGCACGCACGAGCAGCTGCTGAAATCCTCGACGGAGTACGCCGAGATCGTCGCCAGCCAGTTGAGCACGGAGGAGGCGGCCTGATGAGCGACGCGAAGAACGACAAGAGCACCACGACCAAGCCCGCCGCCCCCGAACGGCCCGCATTCGCGGCGCCCGCACGCCGTGGTCCTGGCGGCGGGGGCGGACCCTTCGGCGGCATGGGCATGCCCGCCGAGAAGTCGATGAACTTCGGCCCCTCGGCTCGTCGCCTGTTGCGCCGTCTGAAGCCCGAGCGCATCGGCCTGGTCTTCGTGATCCTGCTGGGCGTGCTCAGCGTGCTGCTGGCCGTGCTGGGCCCGAAGATCCTCGGGCAGGCGACCAACATCATCTTCGAGGGGGCGATCTCCGGATCGATCCCCGCCGGAGTCACCCAGGATCAGGTCATCGCCCAACTCGAGGCGAGCGGCGACCAGCAGCAGGCCGACTTCATCAGCGGTCTCAACCTGCACCCGGGTCAGGGCATCGACTTCGATGCGCTCGCCCTCGTGCTGGGCATCGTGCTGCTGCTCTACGTGTTCTCGTCGGTGTTCAGCTGGCTGCAGGGTTACGTGCTCAACGGCATCACCCAGCGCACGGTCTACCGGCTGCGCGAAGAGGTCGAGGCCAAGCTGCACCGGCTTCCGTTGAGCTACTTCGACAAGATGCAGCGCGGCGAGCTGCTCAGCCGCGTGACGAACGACATCGACAACGTGTCGCAGAGCCTGCAGCAGACCCTGAGCCAGCTGCTGATCTCGCTGCTGACGGTCGTCGGCGTGCTGATCATCATGTTCGTGATCTCGCCGCTGCTGTCGCTCGTGGCGATCGTGGCGATCCCGCTGACGCTCGGCATCGTGGTGCTGATCGCCAAGCGCTCGCAGAAGCTCTTCGTCGCACAGTGGACCCACACCGGCGCACTGAACGGCCAGATCGAGGAGGGCTACACCGGCCACGCGCTGGTGAAGGTCTTCGGACGGCACCGCGAGGTCGGCGCCCGCTTCGCCGAGAAGAACGAGGAGCTCTACCGCGCCAGTTTCGGCGCCCAGTTCATCAGCGGGCTGATCATGCCCGCCACGATGTTCGTGGGCAACCTCGTGTACGTCGGCATCGCCGTCGTCGGCGGGGTGATGGTCACCAGCGGCTCGCTGAGCCTCGGCGATGTGCAGGCTTTCATCCAGAACTCGCGGCAGTTCACGCAGCCCCGCAGCTCGGCTCGATGGCCAACCTGCTGCAGTCCGGGGTCGCGAGCGCCGAGCGGGTCTTCGAGCTTCTGGACGCGGACGAGCAGTCCGCGGACCCCGAGCCCGCACAGTCGCCGACCGAGGCCACCGGGCGACTCACCTTCGAGCATGTCTCCTTCCGGTACGACCCGGAGACCCCGCTTATCGACGACCTGTCGCTCGTCGCCCAGCCGGGCTCGACCGTCGCGATCGTCGGCCCGACTGGCGCCGGCAAGACCACGCTGGTCAACCTCGTGATGCGCTTCTACGAGCTCGACGGCGGGCGGATCACTCTCGACGGCGTCGACACGGCGACCATGACGCGTGACGACCTCCGGGCGCGCACCGGCATGGTGCTGCAGGACACCTGGTTGTTCGAGGGCACCATCCGCGACAACATCGCGTACGGACGCCCCGACGCGACGGAGGAGGAGATCCACGCCGCCGCGGAAGCCGCCTACGTCGACCGGTTCGTGCACTCGCTGCCGGACGGTTACGACACCAAGCTCGACGACGAGGGCGGCAACGTCTCGGCGGGCGAGAAGCAGCTCATCACGATCGCGCGGGCCTTCCTGGCGAAGCCGAGCGTGCTGATCCTGGATGAGGCGACCAGCTCGGTCGACACCCGCACCGAGCTCCTGGTGCAGCGCGCGATGAGCGCGCTCCGCAAGGACCGCACGTCGTTCGTGATCGCGCACCGTCTCTCGACCATCCGCGACGCGGACCTCATCCTGGTGATGGAGTCCGGGGCGATCGTCGAACAGGGGACTCACGAGCAGCTGCTCGCTCAGGGTGGTGCGTACGCACGCCTCTACGAGGCGCAGTTCGCCGCGCCCACCGAGGAGGAGGCGGCGGCGGTCGCCGATCCGCGCCTCGCGATGGCGATGGCCGGACGCCCGCCGACCACCGGCGATATCGTGCGGGAGGCCCTGGACGAAGAATCCGAGGAGGGCGAGGGACTCGTCTAGCGGGCGGCTCTACGCCGACTTGCCCTTCTTCACCGGGACGACCGGCGGTTCGACGAGCGAGAAGTCCAGGTCGGGACGGCCGACGCCGGTCTCGTTGAGTGCCACCTGCTCGGCGCGCGCGACGGCCGCGCCGTCGGCTCTGACCAGCTCGGGCTGACTGAGCCGCTGCGGCTGCTGGTCGATCGTCGGGGGAGTCGCGATCACCTTCGACTCGTCGAGCGCATCCAGCTTGCGCGCCGTCACGAGCACGCGCTGTTCGAGCGAGCTGGCGAACTGGTTGTAGCTGGTGACGGTCGACTCGATCGAGCGGCGCAGCTTGTCGGCGTGCTCGGACAGCGTCGACAGGCGCGAGTAAAGCTCTTTGCCCAGGTCGAAAAGGCGCTTGGCGTCTTCGGTCAGCACGTCTTGCTGCCAGGTGAACGCGATGGTCTTCAACAGCGCCCAGAGTGTGGCCGGGTTGGCGAGGATCACGCGCTTCGAGAAGGCGTACTCCATGAGGGTCGCGTCGTTCTCGAGGGCCGCGGTCAGCAGCGGCTCGTTCGGGATGAACGCGATCGTGAAGTCCGGACTGATGTCGAGGCCGGTCCAATAGCTCTTCGCCGAGAGCGCGTCGACGTGCGCGCGTACCTGCTTCGCGTGCTTGGTGAGCAGCTCGGCGCGCTGGCGTTCCTGGTCGCCGGTGGCGGCGGACGGGATCGCGCTCGCGTCGATGTACGCGTTGTAGGGGACCTTCGCGTCGACCGGGATGCCCTTGCCACCCGGCAGGTGAATGACCATGTCGGGCCGGCGCATACCGCTCTCGGAGCTGATCGTGGACTGCACGGTGAAGTCGACCCGGTTCAGCAGGCCCGCCGATTCGACGAGCGTGCGCAGCTGGGTCTCGCCCCAGACTCCGCGGGTGGCGTTGTTGCGCAGCGCCGACGCGAGCGATTCGGCGGTCGCGCGCAGGCGCTCCTCCGACTCGGTCGCGGACTTGAGCTGTTGCGAGAGCTCGCCGTGCTGCTGGCTGCGCTGGGTCTCGAGCTCGTTGACCTTGGCCTGCATGGTCGCGAGCGTGTCTTTCACGGGCGCCAGCGCCTGCAGGACCTTGCTCTCGTCGGCCGCCGCGGTCTCGCGCTCCTTCGCCTCCGAGCGCGCCCGGTCCATGACATCCCGGTACTGCTCCTGCGTCGCCGTGAGCTGCTCGCGCAGTCCGCCGATGGATGCTTCTGCCGCGGCGAGCTGCGTGGCGACGTCGGCACGCGCGAGCGCCTCCTGCGATCGCAGCTCGGCCATCAGCTGGGCGTGACGGGCCTCGATGACCGCCGGATCAGCATCCACGACCGCGCCCGCGCGACGCGAACGGGCGACGAGCACCCCGATGAGGGCGCCCAGCACGACGCCGACGGCGAGGCCGAGGAGCAGGGCGAGGATCGGATCCATGCCGTCAGTGTCGCAAGCGCGGGCGACATTCCGGGCGCGACGGCCCGCATCGGTGAAGAATTCATGCCCGCCCGGGCAAAATGTTCCGGAAATGTCCGACGCGTAGCATCGGCATATGGCTACAGAGATCCTCGACCACTGGGTCGCGGGCGCGGAGTTCACCGGAGAATCCACGCGTACCGCCCCCGTCTACAACCCCGCGAAGGGTGTCGTTCAGCGGGAGGTGCGCCTGGCGTCGACCGGCGACGTCGACCACGCGGTTCAGGTGGCCAAGGCGGCGTTCGACGACTGGTCGAACGCGTCGTGGGCGAAGCGCACGCAGGTGCTGTTCGCGTTTCGCGAGATCCTGAACGCCCGCAAGGACGAGGTCGCCGCCATCCTGACCTCCGAGCACGGCAAGGTGCTCTCGGATGCCGCCGGCGAGATCGCCCGTGGGCTCGAGGTCGTCGAGTTCGCCTGCAACATCGCGCACCTCGCCAAAGGCGAGTACAGCGAGCAGGTGTCGACCGGCGTCGATGTCTACTCGATCCGCCAGGCCATCGGCGTCGTCGGCATCATCAGCCCGTTCAACTTCCCGGCCATGGTGCCGATGTGGTTCTTCCCGATCGCGATCGCGGCCGGCAACACGGTTGTGCTGAAGCCCAGCGAGAAGGACCCGTCGGCATCCATCTGGATGGCGAAGGCCTTCCAGGAGGCCGGCCTGCCCGACGGCGTCTTCAACGTCGTCCATGGCGACAAGGAGTCGGTCGACGCCCTGCTCGAGCACCCCGACGTCGCGTCGATCTCGTTCGTCGGCTCCACCCCCATCGCGAAGTACGTGTACGAGACCGGCACGAGGGCCGGCAAGCGCGTGCAGGCGCTCGGCGGCGCGAAGAACCACATGCTCGTGCTGCCCGACGCCGACCTGGATCTCGTGGCCGACTCGGCGGTGAACGCCGGCTTCGGCTCCGCGGGCGAGCGTTGCATGGCGATCTCGGTGCTCGTCGCGGTCGAGCCGGTCGCCGATGAGCTCATCGCGAAGATCAGCGACCGGATGTCGACCCTCAAGGTCGGCGACGGTACGCGCGGGTGCGACATGGGCCCGCTCATCACGAAGGAGCACCGCGACAAGGTCGCCGGATACCTCGACACCGCCACCGCGGACGGCGCCACCATCGTGGTCGACGGCCGGGGGATCGAGGTCGACGGCGAGAAGGACGGGTTCTGGCTCGGGCCGACCCTCATCGACAAGGTGCCCACCACATCCGACGTCTACCTGCACGAGATCTTCGGACCCGTGCTGTCCGTGGTGCGCGTCGCGACCTACGACGAGGGACTCGCCCTCATCAACTCCAGCCCGTATGGCAACGGCACCGCGATCTTCACCAACGACGGCGGAGCCGCGCGGAGGTTCCAGCGTGAGGTGCACGTCGGCATGATCGGCATCAACGTGCCGATCCCGGTTCCCGTGGGCTACTACTCCTTCGGCGGCTGGAAGGACTCGCTCTTCGGCGACACGAAGGCGTACGGCCCCGACGCCATCC
>JBDSKH010000231.1:0-6411 GCA_039917005.1 Pseudolysinimonas sp. | reverse complement strand
TGGAGCATGTGGAGCTGCGCCTGGAGATCCTCGGATGCGGCGCGGCCGACAGAGCCGCTCGCGATTCGCGACTCGATGCGCGCGATCGTGGCGGTCAGGAACGACCGGTTCGCCCCATCCCGGACCTGATACGGAATGCCCTCGAGGTTGCCGAGCGCCTCGGGCGAGGAGGCGAGCAGCGCACTGCGCTGGGAGCCATCGGCCGCGGCCCACCAGTTCGCGACGTCGGTCGCGGCGGCGTGGGTGGAGACGAGCTCGGCGAGCGTGCTGGGACGGTACTGCTCGGGAACGAGTTCGGGATCGGTGGTGGTCGGCAAATCCAGGGCGCCGGCCCACGCGGTCTGCTCCGGCGTGGACCACGCCGGAGCGACCACGGAGACCGTCGCGGAGTTGGCGGGCACGCTGAAGGCCTCTGCGACGGGTGTCCAGGTCGCGGAGGTGGAGAGAATTGCTGTGACGTCCAACAGCAAGTTCGGGGTATCCCCTTCGCCAGCAGGCCCGGCACGTCTCCCAGTGCGACGCTCGGTACCGGTTGAAATCGTACCCGGGTGCGCCACCCGAATGGGGGTAGAACCCAGATCGTGACGCGTTTCAGGCCGTTTTGGACCCGTTTTCACGAAATTGTCCCCCGATCGGGGGACATGTCCCGCGTTCTGGGGATAGAACGGTCGGGGTTTGCGCCGTGAAATGTGGGCTCGGTTCGGTGCAACATTCCACGAATGTGTACCCCGGTTCTCCGTCCCGGCACGTCGAATGCCTATGGTGAGGGGGTGCCGATCTCCCTCACCCGCCTGCGCCGCTATCCGGTCAAATCGTTCCTCGGCGAAGAGCTCGAGACCGCGACGGTAGAGCCGTGGGGACTGCGCGGCGACCGCCGCTGGATGGTGGTCGATCAGGATGCCGTGGTCGTCACCGCGCGCGAGGTGCACCGGATGCTGCAGGTGCGCCCCGAGCTCGTCGAACCCTTCGATGCGGCCGGCGGCGGCCTACGGCTCCGGGCGCCGGGCATGCCGGAGCTCTTCGTGCCGACGCCTCTGGAGCCGACCGGCGACGTGCAGATCGGGAGGAGCACCCTCCCTGCGGCATCGGGCGGCCCGGAGGCCGATGCCTGGGTGAGCGAGGCGCTGCAGCAGGCCGTACGGCTCGTCTACCTCGACGACCCGCACCGGCGCACCCCCAACCCGGACTTCGCGCTGCCCGGCGACGTGGTGTCGTTCGCCGATGCGTACCCGGTCCTGATGGCGTCGGAGAACTCGCTCGACCTGCTGAACGACTGGATCGCCGAGGGTCCCCGGCCCGACGAGGGGCCACTCGACATGCGGCGGTTCCGGCCGAATCTGGTGGTGCGCGGCGCGGCGCCGTTCGCCGAGGACGGCTGGAGCCGCGTCCGCATCGGCGAGGCGACCTTCAGGGTCGTGAAGGGCTGCGACCGATGCGTGATGACGACGCTCGACCCGGATTCCGGGGAGAAGCAGATGGAGCCGATCACGACCCTGGCGCGGTACCGCCGATGGGACGGCAAGACGTGGTTCGCCGCGAACCTGGTGCCCGATACGCCGGGCGCGGTGCTGCGGGTGGGCGATGAGGTCGAGGTGCTCGAGGAGCGCGATGCGTCGAACGGCCCGATCCGCCCGGCGGCTTAGCCAGGCGGCAGCGCGTCGGGCCCCTGCTCCACCAGGATCTTGAACTGGGCGGCGTCGATGATGCGCAGCCCGAGCTCTTCGGCCTTGCCGAGCTTCGATCCGGCGCCCGGCCCGGCGGCGACGAAGTCTGTCTTCTTCGAGACGCTGGATGCCGACTTGCCGCCGGCGCGCAGGATCGCCTCCTGCGCCTCCTCGCGGCTGTAACCCTCGAGTGACCCGGTCGCGACGACGGTCAGGCCGGCGAGCGGTCCGTCGGCGGCACCCGCTGCCCCCGGACCCGGATGCCCCGGAACCACCCACGGAACCCCCGCCGCGGCCCACTGCTCGACGATCTCGCGGTGCCAGTCGACGTCGAACCAGTCGAGGACGGCGTCCGCGATGATGCCGCCGACCCCCTCGACGGCTGCGAGCTCATCGCGCGAGGCGGCGCGGATCGCGTCGAGCGACCCGAAGTATCCGGCCAGGGCGCGCGCGGCGACCGGCCCAACGTGTCGGATCGACAACCCGACCAGGAACCGCCAGAGGTCCTTCTGCTTCGCCTTCTCCAGTTCGTCGATGAGCTTGTAGGCGGCGACTGATGGGACCCACTCCGCGTCTCCGGTGAACTCGTCGGTGGGCCTCGACACGCCGGCGTCGCCGGCTACTCGACCGGCGGAGTCGTCGCCGGCCACTCGACCGGCAGGGGGCACGAACTCGCCGTCCTTCTTCTGCCGCTTGCGCTTGTACGGCGTCTCGATGCTGTCGCTTCCCCACACCCGCACCTGGATGTCGAACAGGTCCCGCAGGGTGAGCGCGAAGAGACCCGCCTCGGTCTCGAGCGGCGGAGGCACCGGGAACACCGGCCGGGTCAGCGCGGCCGCACCGACCTCACCGAGCCCCTCGACATCCAGAGCCCCGCGGCCGCCGATGTGCTCGACACGCCCCCGCAGCTGGGCCGGGCAGGAACGCGCGTTGGGACAGCGCAGGTCGGCGTCGCCCTCCTTCGCGGGCGCGAGCGGTGTGCCGCAGACCGGGCAGTTCTTCGGCATGACGAATTCGCGCTCGCTGCCGTCGCGCAACTCGACCACCGGTCCGAGCACCTCGGGGATCACATCGCCCGCCTTGCGCAGCACCACGGTGTCGCCGATCAGCACGCCCTTCGCCTTGACGACGTCCTGGTTGTGCAGCGTCGCCTGCCGCACCTCGGAGCCGGCGACCCGCACCTTCTCCATCACCGCGAACGGCGTCGCGCGACCGGTGCGCCCGATCGACACCACGATGTCGAGCAGCTTCGTGTTCACCTGCTCGGGCGGGTACTTGTAGGCGATCGCCCAGCGCGGGGCGCGGCTCGTCGCACCGAGCTCGTCGTGCAGCGCCAGCTCGTCGACCTTGAGCACGATGCCGTCGATCTCGTGTTCGACGGCGTGGCGGTGCTCGCCGTAGTACTCGATGAAGTCTGAAGCTTCTTCGGCCGACGTGACGACCTTGAAAGTGGATGCCGTGGGCAGCCCCCAGCCCGCGAGCAGTCGGTAGACCTCGCTCTGCGATTCGATCGGTTTGCCGGCCTCATCACGCGGGTCTGGCCACGCGCCCACTCCGTGCACCAGCATCCGGAGCCCTTTGATGCGGTTCTCCATGCGCGCAACGGCTTCGGCGTTCTTGTTCTCGCGCTTCTGCCGCAGGGATCCGGATGCCGCGTTGCGCGCGTTGGCGAACAGCCGATCCCCCGCCTCGGCTTGCACGGCGTTCAGGCGGTCGAACGAGTCCTCGTTGAAGAACACCTCACCGCGCACCTCGACCAGTGCGGGCGGGTTCGGGGTGTCGAGCTTCTTCGGGATGCCCGCGATCAGGTTCACGGTCTCGGTCACGTCCTCGCCGACCACCCCGTCGCCACGGGTCGCGGCGGTGATCAGCACGCCGTTCTCGTAGCGGAGGTTCATGGCGAGACCGTCGATCTTGAGCTCGCAGAGGTAGTGCACCGGGCGACCAGAATCGCGCTCGACCTTGGCCGCCCAGGCGAGGAACTCGTCGCGGCTGAACACGTTGTCGAGGCTGAGCATGCGCTCCGCATGCCGCACCGGAGCGAACAGCGTCGAATCGGCGCGCCCGCCGACCGTCTGAGTCGGGCTGTCTTGGCTCTGCAGCTCGGGGAACAGCCGCTCCAGCTCTTCGAGCCGGCGGATCATGCGGTCGTACTCTTCGTCGGCGACGAGGGTGGTGTCGCGCTCGTAGTACGCGTCGCGCAACTCGAGGATGCGGGTGGTCAGACCCTCCGCCTCGTCGGCCGCGGCGGCAAGATCTGGGCTGGTCTCATCGGGAACCTGGTCGACAGCGTCCTGCTTGGATCCGCGCGGCATACCGGCAGTTTACGGTCGACCTCCGACTCTCAGGCGAGCGCGGTCCATGCGTCGAGGAACCCCTGCAGCACCGCTTCGTCGTTGTTGAACGCCGACGGATCGAGCACCTGCGAGACACCGTCGACGACGAGGTCAGCCGGCGTTCCAGGCGTCGACGAAATCCTGCATGATCTGGGCGTCGGAGTAGTCATCGCGGGCCAGGGCAGCGACGTCGTTCGCGATGTCGACCTGGAACGACTTGTACCGCACGGAGAAGAAGCGCTGGTCGGCTGCGCCTGTCGCTCGCAGGTCGGCGACCGCGGTCGCGACATCCGGATCGGCGCCCACTCCGGCATCCAGATAGACGGTGCCGAACCCCTGCCCCAGCTGCACGCCCCCGAACGTCTCGCTCGCCGCATCCAGTGCCGTCGCCTCGTCGAGCAGGGCGGGCAGCTGACCGGGGCTGCCGATGATCGAGACCGGGTCGCCCTCGAGGCCGATGCCCGAGAATCCCGATGCGGCGGGAGAAGCCAGGACCAACGCCATCAGGTCGGCGGTCGGCACCTGGTACGCGGTGACCGCGATCGTGCCGTCGGGGGCGAGCGAGTAGTCCATCGCCGGCACACCGGGCTGCTCGAAGGCCTCGAGCATGGGCAGCAGCGCCGCGTCGCCCGGGCTGACGGCGGCGAAATGGGTGACGCCGTCGGTCTCGTTGCTCAGTTGCACTGGGAAGTCGGTGAGCCCCAGCCCATCGAGCTCGGCGCGCAGCGAGATCGCCGCGGTCGCCATCGACGCGCTGCTCGGCAGGTCGATGGTGGCTCCGGTGCAGAGGTCGATGGTCGCGCCGGGAAGCTCGTCGCGGTCGAGCAGCGAAACTCCGAAATCGAGGACCGCCGGCTCGGGCACGCAACCCGCGGGACGGCGGTACTCGAGCGCAGCGACGTTCACCTCCTCGTACTGGATGTCGTGGTCGGCATCCGCGGTCAGAGTCGACGTGTCCGAGAAGGCTTCGAGCCGCACTCCGGAGTCGAGCGCCATGAGGGCGTCGAGCGCGGCGGCCCCATCCGGCCGCAGGGCGCGCACCCGCAGATCGTCGTCGAACACGATGCCGCTGACGAGACCAGGGACATCAATCACCTCACGCCACAGCGCGAGGGTGTCGGCGTTGTCGCCGTCGCCCACCCCGAAGTCGAGGTGGTCGAGGCCGAGCCAGAACGCCACGTTGCCGGTGCGGGTCGAGTAGTCCTGGATCTTGCCGACCAGTGCCGAGATCTCGGCATCGGTGATGTCGGCGTCGAGCTCGCCCCGCACCAATCCGCTGCTCGACCACGGGCCGGTGTTGTCGGCCAGCACTGTGGCCTCTGCGACGCCGTCCTGCCCGGCGAGCCAGTCGACGGCGCCGTTCGGCAGGTTCGTGACGCAGCCGCTCACGGCGGCGGCGATCAGAAGAAGCGGGACGGCGAGGGCGACGGCACGCCTCACGCCAGCACCGCGCTGACGGTGCTGTCGATCGTGCACTGGCCGAGCACGCGGGTGCCGACGTAGATGACGGCGGTCTGGCCGGGGGCGACCCCGATGAGCGGTTCGCGGAGGCGGATGTGAAGCTCGGCTGGTTTCGACACGCCCTGCGGGCTACTCAACCAGCAGACGGCGGGGACGGGGTCCCCGTGTGCTCGCACCTGGACGTCGCAGTCGAAGGGAGTCTCCGGGTCGGCGGGCGGCATCCCGGCCCAGCTAAAACGTGAACCGGCGAGCTCGGCGATCGCGAGCGCCTCGCGCGGCCCGACAACGACCTCGTTGGTCTTCGGGCGCACCTCGAGCACGAAGCGCGGCCTGCCGTCGTCGGTCGGGAACCCGACGTTCAGCCCCTTGCGCTGGCCGACCGTGAAGGCGGCCGCTCCGGCATGGGTGCCGATGCGCTCACCGGCGCGGTCGAGGATCGCGCCCTCTTCCGCATCGATGCGACCGGCGAGCCAGCCGCGCGTGTCGCCATCCGGGATGAAGCAGATGTCATGACTGTCGGGCTTCTGGGCGACCGTCAGCCCGCGGGCCGCCGCCTCGGCGCGCACCTCGTCCTTCGACGGGGTCGCGCCGAGCGGGAACATCGCGTGGGCGAGCTGCTCGGCCGTGAGCACTCCGAGGACGTAGGACTGGTCCTTGGCCCACGCCGCACTGCGGTGCAGCTCGCGATTGCCGGCGGCGTCGGTGAGGATCGTGGCGTAGTGGCCGGTCGCCACGGCGTCGAACCCGAGGGCGAGGGCCTTCTCGAGCAGGGCGGCGAACTTGATCCGCTCGTTGCAGCGCATGCAGGGGTTGGGTGTGCGCCCGGCGGCGTATTCGGCCACGAAGTCGTCGACGACGTCGGCCGCGAACCGCTCGGAGAAATCCCACACGTAGAACGGGATGCCGAGGAGCGTCGCCGCGCGGCGGGCGTCCATGGAGTCCTCGATCGT
>JBDSKH010000230.1:0-4529 GCA_039917005.1 Pseudolysinimonas sp. | reverse complement strand
GTCGCCGCGCGGCACCTACAACATCGCCGACGACATGCCGGTGCTGCTGTCGGTGCTGCTGAGGGAGTTCCTCGAGCGCCGGGGGGTCACCGCACGCATCGTCTCGATGCCGTACGCCGCGGCATTCGTGCTCGGCGGCACGCTCGAGTCGATCGCCCGCGTCACCGGGAGGCGCCCGCGGCTGACGCGGTATGCGGTGTCGCAACTCGGGCTCGAGCGGACGCTCGACCTGACGGCAGCGCGCGCGGCCCTCGATTACCGGCCGGCGCCCACGTCGCTCGACGGGGCCGAACTCTGGTGACACCCTCACCGTAGCCGATTTGCCCGGGTGCCCAGCGGCTCCGCTCGTGTCGGTGGTGCGACCTCAGCCGGCACCGCTTGTTCATCTATCCGCCCGTCGTCGTAAACCCTCGCGATGGGCGGGGTTGGGCACATGGCCGTTGACTCACCAATTGTCACACCGTCGTGTGGACCCCCATGCGTTGGCGGTCGGTACCCGGATCGTCTTACCCATCTCACGAGGATCGACAGCGTGAAATCGTCTCCCGTCGCCCCAGATGCGCTGCGGAGCATCTGACCGTGTCCGCCGGTGCCAGAGTCCAGTTCATCCGCGTTGCGCCCACCGATGGGGCGCGGATGACCTCCTGGGTCCACCATGTCGCGCGCCTCACCGGGGCGCCCGCCGCAGCAGTACCCGAACATCCGGTTTTCCTCTGGCAACTCCTTGCGGCTAACCACCGCGTGCTCGCCCGAGGGTCGAACGCACACGACTCGCTGGACGAGGCGAAGGAAGACGTCACCGCAGTCGTGGATGCACGCGAGCGCCTCGCCGCCCGAATGGTGCGGCTGGAGTCCAACCGTGGCTACGGGTGGATGCTGCTTCGCGAATTTGCACCCGTGCTGACCTGCGCCCGGTGGTACACGTTGGAGCGCAATCGCCGGGAGTCCCTGCACAACGCGCGGATAGGGCTTGATCTGCTCGCGATGGCTTCCCGGCTCGACGTCGATGTCGCCGTCGGGATCGATGTCGGTGTCGCTGTCGCCGTCCCCGCTCCCGTCCCTGCGGAACAACTGGTCCAGATCCCGCTCGTCGTCGATCTGGATGAACGGCTATGACCCACCTGTCCCACGTCGTCGCGCCGCTCACGCTCCCCGACCCGCCCGAGGGTCCGAGACCGATCACGACACGTCCGTCCCTGGCGGACGCGATCTTCCGGCGGACGTCGTTCGCGGCGGGTGGCATCACCGTCGCGATCATGCTGGCCGTGGGGGTGTTCCTCTCTCTTCGGTCGGTCGATGCTCTTCGTGTCGCCGGATTCGGATTCCTCACCGAGCAAAAGTGGTCGCCGGAGACGGGGGAGTTCGGCGTCGCGGCGGTGCTCTTCGGAACGGTGACGATCGGTCTTGTGGCGCTGTCGTTGGCCTTCCCCCTGGCGTTCGGGACCGCGTTGCTGCTGTCCGAAGTCGTTCGAGGCACTCTCCGCTCGACGCTGGTCTCGTTGGTCGACCTGATGGCCGCCGTTCCGTCGATCGTCTTCGGCCTGTGGGGTGTGTTCTTCCTGCAGGAGAACGTCATCCCCGTTTCGCGATGGATCTCCACCTACTTCGCCTGGATTCCGATCTTTCAGGTCACAGACGAGAGCGGCCAGGCGATGACCGACGACAGCGTGTTCACGTCCTCTGCGTTCATCGCGGGGATCGTGGTCGGGCTCATGGTCGTGCCGACGATGACCTCGGTCATGCGCGAAGCCTTCTCGCAGGCTCCGGTGGGCGAACGGGAGGGAGCGCTCGCACTGGGCGCAACCCGGTGGGGGATGATCCGGACGGTCGTGATCCCATTCGGACGCGGCGGCGTCATCGGCGGCACCATGCTCGGGCTCGGTCGCGCTCTCGGCGAGACCATCGCGGTCTACATGATCATCTCGCCGATCTTCACCATCAACTGGCAGGTGTTGAAGTCGGGCACGAACTCCGTCTCGGCGCTGATCGCCCTTCGGTACGGCGAAGCCAGCGAGTTCGCGCTGTCCGCTCTCATGGCCGCCGGACTCGTCCTCTTCCTGGTCACCCTCGTGATCAACTTCACCGCCTCCTCGATCGTCGCCCGGTCGAGGTCGGGCGCCCAGTCGGAGGGATGATGAGTCAGACCATCGCCGAGAGGCCGCCCGGTGCGGCGACCGAGCCCGAAGCGCGTCGCACCACCATCCCGATCTCGGATCGCGAGGTCGGCGAGCGCCGCCGGCTGCGCAGCAAGACCTTCGACGAACAATTCGACCTCCTCGGCGCCGGTGCCGCAGGGCTTGCGACCTCCACGCTCTTGTTCGGCTGGCTTACCCCCCTCACGGGACTCGTCGGGTGGATCGTTGTCTCGTATCTCGCCTTCATCGGGTTCTACGCCGTTCTCACCTCGCTCGGTGCGAATCGTCAAACCATCGTGGACCGGGTGGTGTCGGTGCTTCTGGTCTCAGCGGCCGCCACCCTCTTCACCACCCTCGCGTTCGTCGTCGTCTTCGCCATCGCCCGCGGGTCCGAGGCTCTGCTGCATCCGAATTTCTTCACGCAGACCATGGAGCTCGCCGGCCCTCTCGACCCGCTCACCGTGGGCGGCATCCTGCACGCTCTCCTCGGCACCCTCATCCAGATCTCGATCGCGCTGTTCATCACCATCCCGCTGGGGATCGCCACGGCGGTATTCCTGAACGAGGTCGGCGGGCGATTCGCCCGTTTCGTGCGCACAATCGTGGATGCGATGACGGCCCTCCCGTCGATCGTCGCCGGACTCTTCGTGTACGCGGCCGTGATCCAGCTCATCACCCATCAAAGGTCCGGGTTCGCTGCGGCATTGGCCATCACGGTGATGATGCTTCCGATCGTCATCCGCGCGTCGGATGTCGTGTTGCGCCTCGTACCCGGAAACCTGCGTGAGGCCTCGTATGCGCTCGGGGCCGGCCGATGGCGCACCGTGTGGGGCGTGGTACTGCCCACCGCGCGCTCCGGCCTCGTCACGGCTGTCATCCTGGGGACCGCGCGCGGGATCGGCGAGACCTCCCCGGTGCTTCTCACCTCGGGGGTGACCGCGGTGCTGAACCTCAACCCGTTCTCGGGTCCGATGATCTCGCTGCCGTTGCAGGTGTTCGACTTCGTGAAGTCACCGGAACCGACGATGGTCGCGCGCGGATTCGGCACGGCGGCGGTGCTGCTGCTCCTGGTGCTCTTCCTGTTCAGCTTCGCGCGCGTCATCGGAGGTCGCCCGGCCGGGCAACTCTCGCCCCGCCAGCAGCTGCGGACGCAGGCCGCGTCGGAGCGCGACCTACGTCGATTCGAGCGCCGCGGTGGCTCCGCTGTCGCTCCGTCGTCACGCACCCTTCCCGTTCCCGATTCGAAAGCAGAACCATCGTGAAGCGCCTTCCTCTGATGCTCATCGTCGCCGCGATCGTCCTCGGGGCCGTCGGCGCACCCGCGCTACGGGCATACGCCGCCACCTACGTGCCGATCACCGGAACCGGGTCGACGTGGTCGCAGAACGCGCTCGATCAGTGGCGCAAGAACGTCGCCGCGAACTACGGCATGACGGTCAATTACTCGGGCGTGGGCTCCTCGGCAGGACGCCGCGACTTCATCGCGGGCACCGTCGACTTCGCGGTCAGCGAGATACCATTCCAGTCCAACCCCGAAGACGGCTCCGCGCCGGAGGTCCCCGCGGTCGGGTACGCCTACATGCCGATCGTCGCGGGCGGCACCGCGTTCATGTACAACCTCAAGATCAGCGGCAAGCGCGTGACCAACCTGCGTCTCTCGGGTGAGGTGATCGCCAAGATCTTCACCGGCGCGATCACGAAATGGAACGATCCGGCGATCGTCGCCGACAACCCGGGGCTTGCGATGCCCGACAAGGCGATCGTGCCTGTCGTCCGATCGGACGGATCGGGCACCAGCGCGCAATTCACGCTCTGGATGTCGAAGCAGTACCCGAGCATCTGGACGAAGGGTCTGCGATCGCAGTTTCCGACTCCCCCCAACGGCAAGGCGCAAAACGGTTCGCTCGGCGTCGCCGGCTACGTGAGCCAGGACTACGGCGAGGGCGCCATCACTTATGTGGAGTACTCCTATGCCCTCAAGTCCGGCTTCCCCGTCGCGAAGGTGCTCAACGCGGCCGGCTACTACATCGAACCGACGGCGAACTCGGTGGCAGTCGCGCTGCTCAAGGCGACCATCAACTCCGACCTCACCCAGAACCTCACCGCGGTGTACAACTCCAACGACCCGCGCACGTATCCGCTGTCGAGCTACTCCTACATGATCGTGCCGACCCAGGTGGGCGGCATCTTCACGCTGGACAAGGGCGCGACCCTCGGTGCGTTCGCCCGCTACATGCTCTGCGAGGGTCAGCAGCAGGCGCCGGCGCTCGGATACTCGCCCTTGCCGATGAACCTGGTGCAAGCGGGCTCGGAGCAGATCAGCCGCATCCCGGGTGCGGGCGCCGCGGGGATCGACTTCAACTCCTGCAACAACCCGACGTTCAAGCCCGGGGA
>JBDSKH010000229.1:0-10620 GCA_039917005.1 Pseudolysinimonas sp. | reverse complement strand
TGCCGTCCTCGCCTTCGACGTGGGTGGCACCGACACCAAGTACGCGCTCTTCGCGGCCGACGGCACCATGATCGGCCGGCATCGCCGTCCGACCCCGCGCGCCGGCAGCGACACGGTCGATCAGGTGCTCGAGCTCGTCGCCGACGCGGCCGCGGGCTTCCTGCATGACTTCCCCAACATCCAGCCGCGTGCCGTGGGGCTGCTGGTTCCCGGCCTGGTCGACGACGTCGCCGGCATCGGAGTGCTGTCGGGCAACCTCGGCTGGGCGGACGTTCCCTTCAAGAGCCTGGCGGAGTCGCGGCTGAAGCTTCCGGTGGCGTTCAGCCACGATGTCGGCGGAGCCGGCGAGGCCGAGCTGCGCCTCGGGGCGGCCCGGCCGTTCAAGAACGTCGCCGTCCTCGTCGTCGGAACCGGCGTGGCCGGGGCGCTCTTCCTCGACGGCCGGCCCTACTCGGCGGGCGGTTTCGCCGGCGAGATCGGGCATTCGATCGTGGTGCCCGGAGGCCGCGAGTGCGTGTGCGGCGGACGTGGGCACCTCGAGACGGTCGCCTCGGCCGCGGCGATCGCACGCCTCTATACCGAGCTCACCGGCACCCCCGTCGACGGAGCGCGTGAGGTTCTGACCTACGCGCAGGCCGGCGACTCCGACGCCGTGCTGGTCTGGGACGAGGCCATCGGCGCCTTGGCGCTCGGCATCAGCCAGCTGGTCGCGATCCTCGCCCCCGAGGCGGTCGTCATCGGCGGAGGTCTCGCGCAGGCAGGTGCCGCGTTCTTCGAGCCGCTCGAAGCCCAGCTCGACGAGTTGCTGACGTTCCACCGGCGCCCCCGTCTCATCCACGCCCAGCTCGGCGAGGATGCCGGGCTGCTCGGTGCAGCTCTCCGCGCCCGCGATCTCGTGGCGCCCGGCCGAGCATGATCGTCGCCGCATGATCGTCGCCGCATGATCGTCACCGTCACCCCGAACCCGGCGATCGACCTGACCTGGTCGGTCCCCCGCATCGAGCTGGGCGAGAGCCACCGGGTCGAGACCGGCCGTGCGCGTGCCGGGGGCAAAGGCCTCAACGTGGCACGGGTGCTGCATGCGCAGGGTCACGCGGTGCATGCCGTCGCGACCGCCGGCGGAGCGACCGGCAGCGAATTCGCCGCCGACCTCCGGGCGATCGACCTTCCGCATCGCCTCGTCGGAGTTGCGGCGCCGACCCGCCGCTCGATCGCCCTGCACGATGAGCAGCGCGATCAGACATCCATCTTCAACGAGCTCGGGGTCAACCACCGCCCGAGCGAATGGCGCGCGCTCACCGTCGCCGCCACCAGAGCCCTCCCCGATTGCCGATGCCTGGTCGGCTCGGGGAGCCTTCCTCCCGGAGGTCCGCCCACGTTCCTCGCCGACCTGGTGAGCGCCGCGCGCGCCGCCGGGGTGCCGAGCGTGGTCGACACGTCCGGGCCCGCACTGCTCGAGGCCGCGAGGGCGCGCGCGACGGTGCTGAAACCGAACCGCGACGAGCTGCGGGATGCGACGGGCGAGTCCGATCCGGTCGCCGGCGCTCGCGCGCTCATCGTCCTCGGCGCCGAATGGGTGGTGGTGTCCCTCGGCGCCGAGGGCATGCTCGTCGTCTGCGCCGGCGACCCGGTCACCGTTCTGCACGCACGGCTGCCCGAGCCGCTGGCCGGCAATGCCACGGGCGCCGGGGATGCGGCGGTCGCGGCGACGGCGGCGGCGCTCGCCGACGGGGAGACCGATCCCGAACGGGTGCTGCGTGCCGCGACCGCATGGTCGGCCGCCGCCGTACTCATGCCGCTGGCCGGCGAGATCTCGCCCACGCATCCACAGCTCGCTGAGCGACTGATCGTCGAGGCCGTGCGATGACCCTGGTCGGAACGCGGGAGATCATGGATGCGGCGGTCGCCGCCGGAACGGGCGTCGGCGCATTCAACGTGATCCACCTCGAGACGGCCGAGGGTCTCGTCGCCGGCGCCGAGCGCGCCGGGTTGCCGGTGATCCTGCAGATCTCGCAGAACTGCGCCGCGTACCACGGCGGTCTCGACGCTATCGCGGCCGGCACGATGGCCGTCGCCCGTGCTTCGTCGGCGCAGGTCGCCGTGCACCTCGACCACGCGGAAGACGAGGCGCTCGCCGATCAGGCCATCGCCCTCGGGTTCGGCTCGATCATGTTCGACGCCGCGCACCTCGACTACCGCGAGAACGTGGAGGCCACGCGAAGGGTCGCGCGTCGTGCCCATGTCGCCGGCGTCTACATCGAGGCGGAGCTCGGCAAGGTCTTCGGCAAGGGCGGCGCGCACGATCCGGGCGTGCGCACCGACTCGACCGAGGCGCGTGAATTCGTCGAGGCCACCGGCGTCGACGCGCTCGCGGTGGCCGTGGGTTCCTCGCACGCGATGACCGAGCGATCGGCATTCCTCGACACGGCATTGATCGGCGAGCTGCACGATGCGGTGCCGGTCCCGCTCGTGCTGCACGGCTCATCCGGGGCCTCCGATCCCCAGCTGCAGGGCGCCATCCGCGCGGGCATGACCAAGATCAACGTGTCGACGCACTTCAACGGCTTCTTCACGCGGGCGATCCGGGACTACCTGGACGAGCACCCCGCGGCCGTAGACTCTCGCTCATACCTCGCGCCCGCGCGCGAGGCAGTCATGGATGAGGCTGCGCGACTGCTGGGTCTGTTCGCGATCCGACGGGCTTAGGGACTGAGATGAATCGCGCTGAACGACTCAACTCCGTGCTCGCCATGCTCGCCGAGACCGGACAGGTCGACGTGACCGACCTCGTCAGCGAGCTGGGCGTCTCGCCGGCCACCGCGCGGCGCGACCTCGACATCCTGGCCGAGCAGCAACTGCTGACCCGCACGCGCGGCGGAGCCGTCGGGCAGTCGGTCGCCTACGACCTTCCCCTGCGCTACAAGCACCAGCAGCACTCCGAGCAGAAGCTGCAGATCGCCCGTGCCGCGAGCGCACTCGTGCCCCGCGGGGCGGTCGTGGGGCTGTGCGGCGGCACCACATCCACGGCGATCGCGAACGAGCTCGGCTCGCGCGCCGACCTCATGGAGCCGAGCCCCGAGCCCAATCTCACAGTCGTCACGAACGCGATCAACATCGCGGTGCAGCTGGCGATGCGGCCGCAGATCAAGACCGTCGTCACGGGCGGCGTCGTGCACGCGCGCTCGTACGAGCTGGTCGGCCACTACACCGACTCGGTGCTCGGCATGATCACCCTCGACCTGGCGTTCATCGGTGTCAACGGCATCGATCCGGTGCTCGGTCCGACCGCGCACGACGAGCGCGAGGCGAGCGTCAACCGCCTGATGGCGACCCGCGCCGTGCGCGCCGTGCTCGTGGCCGACTCGAGCAAGATCGGCAAGAAGGCCTTTGCCACCATGGGCGACGCGCGGCTGTTCGGAACGCTCATCACGGATGCGGGTGTCACCGACGAGCAGCGCTCCGAGCTGACCGAGCATGGCTACGAGGTGATCATCGCGTGAGCCTCGCGTGAGCGTCCCATGAGCACTGCGGCGACGAGCACTGCGGCGACGCTGGTGATCCATTCGGCGGAGCTGGTGTCGGGCGGCGCGGTCGTCAGCGACGGGTGGATCGCGGTCTCGGGCGACGTGATCGCCGCTGTCGGCTCCGGCGACGGGTGGCGCGCTTCGGCCGGCGTGGAGACCGAGGTGATCGATGCCGAGGGCCGCTGGCTCACGCCGGGCTTCATCGACATCCACTGCCATGGCGGTGGGGGTGCGGCGTTCGACGACGGGGCCGCTGGTATCGGGGTCGCCCTCGCGCTGCACCGCGCGCACGGCACCACGCGCTCGGTCGTGTCGCTCGTGACCGCGCCTCTTGCCGATCTCGAGGCGCGTCTGCGCGTCGTGGCGGCGCTCACGGCCGACGACCCACGCGTTCTCGGCAGCCATCTCGAGGGGCCGTTCCTCGACGTCGGGCACAAGGGCGCGCATCCGGCCGGGCTGCTGGTGGCGCCGACTCCGGATGCGATCGACCGGCTTCTCGACGCGGCATCCGGAACGCTGCGGCAGGTCACGATCGCGCCGGAGGTCGACGGCGGGCTGGCGGCGATCGCCCAGCTGACCGCCGCCGGTGTTGCCGTCGCCGTCGGGCACACCTCGGCGACCTACGACCAGGCGCGGGCGGCCTTCGATGCCGGCGCGAGCATCCTGACCCATGCCTTCAACGGGATGCCGCCGCTGCTGCACCGCGAGCCCGGACCGGTCGGAGCGGCCATCGCGGCGGGCGCGACGCTCGAGCTGATCAACGACGGCGTACACGTGCACCCCGAGGTGGCGCGCATCCTGTTCGCGGCGGCTCCGGGCCGCATCGCGCTCATCACCGACGCCATGGAAGCTGCCGGAGTGGGCGACGGACACTATGGCCTGGGTGGTTCGACGGTAACCGTCCTTGATGGTGTCGCACGACTCGACGACGGCGGCTCGATCGCCGGTTCGACGCTGACCCTGGATGCTGCGCTGCGTCGCGCGGTCACCGACGTCGGGCTGTCGGTCGCCGACGCCGTCGCCGCGGTGACGAGCGTTCCGGCCGCCGCGATCGGGCGCGGCGGCGACCTCGGCACCCTGGCACCCGGAAACGCCGCGGACGCCGTGTTGCTCGACGCCGACCTCGGCATCCACGCGGTCTGGGCCGCCGGAGCACGCCTCGCCTGACGCCTACCCCGCCGCCCGCGCGAGGCATACCCTGAACGCATGGCAACCCGCAACGAGGCGGTCATCGAACGCCTGATCGCATGCATCAACGACAAGCACATCGAGGTCATGGACGAGTTGTTCCATGACGACGCCACCATGGACTGGCCGCAGTCACGCGAGCGCGTGCGTGGCGCCGAGAACCGGCGGGCCATCTACGGGGCCTTCCCTCAACTGCCGACCATCACCCCACGCCGCATGTTCAGCGACGGTGACATCGTGGTCGCCGAGGCGACGCTCGACTACGGCGGACCGACCTACGAGACGGTATTCGTCTTCGAGCTGCGCGACGGCAAGATCGAGAAGGAGACGGCCTACTGGAGCGACGCCTTCGATCCGCCGGCCTGGCGCGCCGAATGGGTCGAGACCTTCTAGTTGTCCCACGCCCGTTGCAGGATGTGTCCATGCACGTGATCAAGGCCCTCACGCCCGAGACCTTCCCCGCGTGGCTGGCGCTCGCCGAGAAGCACAACGGCGTGTGGGGCGGCTGCTACTGCTCCTATTTCCACGCCGACACCGAGAACACGATCAAGGACGAGCACGACCGCCCGACCTTCAAGCGCCGCCTGGTCGACGAGGGGGTGGCGCACGCCGCCCTGGTCTTCGACGGCGACGCGGCGATCGCGTGGTGCGAGTTCGGCAGCCCGCTCGAGCTTCCGGGCATCTACCACCGCAAGCAGTACGACGCGGGCGAGACCAATCCGGCCCCGTGGCGCATCACCTGTTTCTTCGTCGATCGCGACCATCGGCGCCAGGGTGTCGCCCTCGAGGCGCTGAACGGTGCTCTCGATCTGATCGCCGCTGAGGGTGGCGGCGAGGTCGTGTCGTTCCCGAACGAGCTCGAGCCGGGCAAGAAGACGTCGTCCTCCTTCCTGCACAACGTCACGCGCAGCATGTTCGAGGAAGCCGGCTTCACGTTCGAACGCCACATCGGCAAGAGCAAGACGGTCATGCGAAAGACCGTCAGGGCGAAATGAACTCTTCTGCAGGCGTGTTGAACACCTGTTTCAGTTCATGGAGGACGAATGTCTGTACCTCAACCGGTGAATCCTGAAGGTAGTTGAACATCGTCACGGTCGTATCCCCGATCGCGCCGCTCTCGACGACGAATTGCAGCTGTCCGTCGGTCTGTGCATCGGAAAGATATGCCTCCACGGTGATCTGAACGCTGGCGCCGGATTCGGCGCGCGCTATGGGCTGGTTGATGAACACCAGGTCGTCTTTGGCGCCCTGGTTGGTCGCCTCCGCGCTCACCGACACAACCCGCGGGTCGCCAATTGTGCCGCCATCTATCAAGGAAAGGGTCGCCCAGTCGGACGTGGTCGTCACCTGAACTTGGATCCTGACGGGATCTGATACCGGCGCTACCGCGGTCACCCCAGACCGGGGACAGAGCTCGTCGTGGTTGGGCGCACACCATTCTGCGTGACCGCCGACCATCGTCATCCACACTTCGATGTCTCCTACGGCGTTCAGATCGGTGGCGGGGTCTCCTGACAGGACGATGAGATCGGCATATTTGCCCGGCTCCAGACTGCCCACCTCCTCGTCGCGGAACATGATGTACGCCCCCTCCCGAGTCATCATCGAGAGCGCCTCATCCACCGACAGCGTCTTGTCGACCCCTGAAGGATCTGCGCATTCGGTTCCGTCTCCGGCTATCTCCTGGGGCGTCACAAGGCTGTACAGATGGGAGAACGGATTCAGGGACGACCACGGGTAGTCGGTGTGCCAGGCGAGGTGGCCATCGGGGATCGCATCGAGCAGGGCTCGATAGGGCTCATACCACCCCGCGGTTTCTGGCGGTTCGAAGGTCATACTGCATGACCAGATACCGCCGATGACCGAGGCCACGGCTCCGGTCTCTTGATAACGCGGAAGCAGATCGGGCCGCAGGAACGTGTCGTGTTCGATCCGATCCCGAAGGGGATTGGGCTGGCCATCCTCGGCGAACTCGATGGCATTCAGAGCCTGTTCGATGGCGCGGTCGCCGATCGCGTGGATCGCAACCTGATATCCCGCGTTGTTGGCATCCGAGACCATGGTGTTCATCTCATCCTGCGTGAAGAAGAGGTCGCCTGCACCCCATTCCGGATGATCGAAGCTGACCGCCGGAAGCTCGCACGAGCCTCCATCGGTGAAGACCTTCACTCCCGCGATACGCAGCATTTCGCCCGGTTCGTGCGTGGGCGGGAACTCCCTGTACCAGTCCCCCAGCAGCTCGCCGCAGTTCGTCGTGGCCGACAAGTACAGACTCGTGCGCACCCGCAATTGTCCGGACTCATCCAGATCGCGCATCTCCAACAGGAAGTCGCGAGTCGTGTACAGACTTCCGATCGTGGTGATCCCGTTCTGCAGCAGCACCTGCTGGGCATTCTCGAGGTTGCCGATCTCCGAGTGGTCGGCTGCTTCATTGAGTATGTGCGTGTGGGTATCCACAAACCCGGGCATCAGCGTGCGTCCTTGCAGATCGATCAGCTGAGTGTCGGTGATCTGGAGCGCGAGAATCTCATCGTTCGACCCGACCGCCACGATCTTCTCGTCTGCGACCGCTATCGCCTCTGCGGTCGGTTGCTCGGTATCCATCGTGAGAACAGTGCCGTTATAGAAGATGAGGGTCGGGGGGTTGGAATTGATTGATGGGTCAGTGGTGGGAGGTTGAGTCGACTGGGGGCCGCATCCGGTCAGGACCACCAGTACGCTCACAGCCACGACCAGCAGGCGATCTACCACTGAGCCCGGCATCATTGCCGCCTTTCGCCATCTTCTCGAACGGCCTAATGGTGCGCCCGCGCACCGTGCCGTGTCGAGGGGCAATGCGAACCTGCGGGCACCTGTTTAGATGACCCCATGGCCGAGCCGAAAGAACCACCCGTCGAAATCAAGATCGGCCCGCACACGGTGAAGCTCAGCAGTCCGTCGCGCGTGTACTTCCCCACCCGCGGCGAGACCAAGCTCGACCTCGTCAACTACTACCTCTCGGTCGGAGATGGCATCGTCAACGCGCTGCGCGAGCGCCCGTGCATGATGCACCGCTTCCCCACCGGCGTCTCCGGCGAGAAGGTGCATCAGAAGCGTCTGCCGCACGGCGCTCCCCCGTGGATGGAGACCGTGCAGATCTTCTTCCCGCGCTACAAGCGCACCGCGGATGAACTGTGCGTCACCGAGCTCGCCCACGTGATCTGGGCGGTGCAGATGTCGACGGTCGAGTTCCACCCCTGGAACAGCCGCCGCGCCGACACCGAGAAGCCTGACGAGTGGCGCATCGACCTCGACCCGGGTGACACATCGTCGTTCGCCGCCGTGCAGCGCGTTGCCGGGGTCGCCCACGAGGTTCTGGATGAGTTGGGCGCCGTGGGCTGGCCGAAGACTTCCGGGGGCAGCGGCCTCCATATCTACGTGCGCATCAAGCCCGAACATGGGTTCGGCGATGTGCGCCGGGCGGCGCTGGCCTTCGCGCGCGAGGTCGAACGGCGAGCGCCCCAGGATGTCACCACGACCTGGTGGCGCAAGGATCGCGATCCATCGGCCGTCTTCGTCGATTACAACCAGAACGCGCGCGACCACACGATCGCATCGGCGTACTCGGTGCGCGGCAACCCCGAGGGCACGGTGTCGACGCCCATCCGCTGGGACGAGGTGGATGCGGTGAACCCGCGCGACTTCACGATCGCGACGGTCCCGGCGCGGTACGCGGAGCTCGGCGACCTGCACGCCGGGATCGACGACGCGGTGTTCGACATCGCGCCGCTGCTCGAGTGGGCGGACCGCGACGAGGCCGAGGGCGCCGAGGCGCCACCGGAGCCCACTGAGCAGGAGTGAGGAAGACGCGGGCTGACAATGATGCGGTGCTCAGCGCACCTTCACGACCGTGAGCAGGACTGCGGAATCTTCCACAGCATCCATCGAGTGCATGCCGTCGGGGATGATTAGGAGGTCGCCCACGGATCCATTCCAGGACACCTCGCCCGACCTGAGCGTCACCCGCCCGGCCAGCACCTGCAGGGTCGCCTCGCCGGGGTTGGGGTGCTCGGACAGCGACTCTCCCGCGCGCAACGCGATCACGGTCTGTTTCAGCTGGTGCTCGTGTCCGCCGTAGATCGTGCTTGCGCTGCGGCCACTGGATGCTGCCACCGCTTGGGCGAGCTCGGTGCGGGCGAGGGCGATCAGGGACTTCTTCTGCATGGCGTCGCTCCGAGGCCGCGATAGAGGTGCGGTTGGTGTGAGCGTAACGGGCGCAGGATGGTCCCCAGCGATCACGCACGCACTATGCGGCGAGGGCGTGCGCCCTGCCGGCTCGACGGGGCGTGCGAGCAGAGTCCACCCACGCAGGTGGAATGAGACACCGCTCCCCCGCAATCTCGTGGAGTTGCCAGCCGTCATTGTCGAAGCACCGATGGTGAAAGGCGCACATCAACATCAGGTTGTCGAGATCGGTGCCGCCCCCCGACGCCCAGGCGGTGACGTGCGCGACTTCGCACCACGCGGGTGGCGCATCGCACATGGGCCAAATACATCCGCCGTCGCGAATCGCGAGGGCATCGCGTTGTGGCTGCGTCGCCAGCCTCACGGCGCGGCCCAGATCCAGCGGCTCGCTCTCGCTGCCCAGCACGACGGGGATAATCTCGGCAACGGCCGAAAGCCGACGAGCTGCCGACGCCGTGATCGGCTCGTCAACGCCAGCGATCTTTGCCGTGCCCAAGCCACTGACGAGCGCATCGAGAGCGACTGTGACATGCATGGTGACGGAGGTTCCGGCTACCCGACCCGTGTCATGCGCGAGGGATTCGCGCAGGATCGACACCATCGCGTCTAACCGGCGTTGCCGCAACGGACGCATGTCGGCCTCTGCCGGCGCCTCGTCGGGGTCGCTGAAGGTGGGCAATCGACGCGGCGCAGTGCGGGCGTCGAGCCCGGTCGTGATGAACCCCTCGGACTCGGGGTCCATCGTGACGATCATCTGAGTGAGGCCGTCGTGGCGACGCCGAAACTCGACGCCGCACCGTGCGCGGAGCAGAGCCTCACGCTCGACAAGACTTTCGGGCTCGAAGGCGGCCGGGACGGATCTGCACAGTCGCGCGAACTGTCGATCGGTCAGCCCCGGCGCCTCATTCACGAGAAAGCTCTCAACCTCCAGCCGCTCAGCGACGGAGGTGCGTGCCTCAATTTCAGCGACGGCAGACAGAATTCGATCTGCGGCACCGACGCGCAGGCGCCCATCAGCGAGCGCATTGGCCACCATTTCGTGGCGGGCTGGGAGCACCTCGCCGAGAAGTGAGACTTCAGGCCGCAGCGCAGCACCCACCCGGCACCATGCGAACGCCTCGGCAGCGTCGAGTCCGGCATAGGCCTGCAAAACCATGTGAGGCGACCGCTCGCCGATTGCGCGGACGATCGGCTTGTCACTTTCGTCGTGCCATAGCGTCTCGATGCGCCCCGCGATCTCGACACCCAACCCGTCGACCAGGCGACGAAGCTCACCGACCGCTCGCACGGAATCCATCAGCTCTCCGGGGTCATCGGACGGCCGCGCGAGCAGGGCTACGAGCTCGCTCGCCCGCTCGACCACGCGCTCGGCCAACCCTTGCGTCATGTGAATCACCCGTCGTGAGAAAATCGAAGAGAACTGCGGGAGTGGTCCCGATACTCATCAGTGTACCGTGACATTCGAATCTATGTTCGAGTCCGGCGGGATCTGTGCGAAGTCCGCCGGCCTGCGCCATGGAAGGAGAGGGCGGCGGGGTACACGTGTGAGAGCGACCCGCGCTGGGCCGCAACGCGCAACCCCCTCCGCTCTCGAACGCAACGACCGACACGACTATCGTCATGCCAAGCGGACTCCCGCCCGATAGACGTCGATTGGAGCGTGGCGATGTCATCGACCGTGCTG
>JBDSKH010000228.1:0-3402 GCA_039917005.1 Pseudolysinimonas sp. | reverse complement strand
GGGCTTTCACGAACGGCCCCACGATCGGCAGCGCACGGATCACGGCAAAGGCGAGATGGTGCGCACGCTCGGGATCGAGGCGGGCCAGGAAGACCCGGAAGAGGAGGCCGTACATTCTGGCCCCAGGCTATAGGCGAATCGAGGCGGGGCTCAGCGGTCGTCGGTCTCGGCCGCGGCGGCCTCTGTCGCGTGCTCGACCCGCAGGAGCGTGATCGCCGACTCGAAATCGTCGAGCGAGTCGAAGCCCTGGTACACGCTCGCGAACCGGAGGTATGCCACCTCGTCCAGTTCGCGCAGCGACGGCAGGATCGCCAGGCCGATGTCGTTCGCGTCGATCTGCGCAACGCCGGTGGCCCGGATCGTCTCCTCGACCCGCTGGGCGAGGAGCGCGAGATCGGCGTCGTTCACGGGGCGGCCCTGGCAGGCCTTTCGTACGCCGGCAACGATCTTCTCGCGGCTGAACGGCTCGACGATGCCGTTGCGCTTGATGACGCTGAGACTCGCGGTCTCGGTCGTCGAGAACCGGCGCCCGCACTCCGGGCACTGCCGGCGGCGGCGGATGGCCAGCCCGTCGTCGCTCGTGCGCGAGTCGACGACGCGACTGTCGGGGTGGCGGCAGAACGGGCAGAACATGGCGTGACCAGGATAGGGCGCCATTCCGCCGTCCGCCGGGAGGCGGAGGTCAGCGAGTCACGGCGCCAGGAACCGCGCGTCGACGGCGTCCCCGTGCGCCGGGAGCTGCTCGGCGTCGCTGAGTGCACGGATCCCGGCACGGACCCCTTCGAGCCCGGTGCGGTCGTAGCGGATGATCTGCTGCGACCGTAGGAATGTCGCCGCCCCCAGGCCGGATGCGAAACGCGCCTGGCCTCCGGTCGGCAGCACGTGGTTCGATCCCGCGAGGTAGTCGCCCAGGCTCACGGGCGCGTCGGCGCCGAGGAAGATCGCGCCCGCGTTCTCGATCAGGTCGAGCGTTCCGCCGGGGTCGGCGGTCTGCAGTTCGAGGTGCTCGGGGCCGTAAACGTTGCTGAAGGCGGCGGCGGCCGGGATGTCGTCGACGAGCACGATCGCCGACTGGCGCCCGTCGAGGGCCTCGCGCACGCGATCTGAGTGAGCGGTGGATGCGGTGGCGGTGGCGAGCGCCGCGACGACCGCCTCGGCGAGGTCCGGCGAGTCGGTCACGAGCACGGCCGCCGCGAGCTCGTCGTGCTCGGCCTGGCTCACCAGATCGGCGGCGATGAGGCGCGGGTCGGCCGTCCCGTCGGCGATGACGACGATCTCGGTCGGGCCGGCCTCCGCGTCGATGCCGACGACCCCGCGCACCAGTCGCTTGGCGGCGGCGACGTAGATGTTGCCGGGACCGGTGATGAGGTCGACGGGATCCAGCCCGAGCGACGGCACACCGTACGCGAGTGCGCCGATGGCGCCCGCCCCGCCCATCGCGTAGACCTCCTCGACGCCCAGGATGCCGGCGGCGGCCAGGATCGCGGGGTGCACTCCCCCGTCGTGATCCGACTGCGGCGGAGAGGCGAGGACGACGGATCTGACGCCAGCCACCTGAGCCGGGACGACATTCATCACGACGCTCGACGGGTATACGGCCTTGCCGCCCGGCACGTAGAACCCCACGCGCTCGACCGGCTGCCAGCGCTGCACGACCTCGGCGCCGGCGCCGAACTGCGAGACCGCGGGCGGGGGAACCTGCGCCTCGCTCGCGCGGCGGACGCGCGAGATGGCATCCTCGATGGCGGCGCGGAGAGCGGGATCGAGGGACTCGACCGCGGCCGTGATCGTCGCGGGGTCGATGCGCACGACATCCGGGCGCACTCCGTCGAGCCGTTCGGCCTGGTCGCGCAGGGCCTTCTCGCCGTGCTCCCGCACCTCGGCGATCAGTCCGGCGGCCGTCTCGGAGGCGGCCGCCACGTCCACCCGCGCGCGCGGTACCAGCGCGACCAGCTCGGCGCGGGTCGGCCTGCTGCCGCGGAGGTCGAGGGTCTGGATCATGGCGTGACCATGCTACGGGCGACCATCTCGCTGTGACGCCGCCGGCCGGTCACCGGGTGCGATCTGTGCTGAGATAGCGGGGTGCAGCAGCAAGACGACGAGCCCGGAATCGTCGACGACGTCTCCGCGTTCAAGCTGGCGTTCCGTCGGCTGGCTGCAGGGGTCTCGGTGGTGACGGCTTTGCATCCCGACGGCCGCCCTGCCGGCTTCACGGCCACGTCTCTCGCATCGCTCGCCGCCAACCCGCCGATGGCAACATTCAACATGGCGCGCAAGGCGACTGCCTGGCCGGCGATCGAGCAGACGAACCACGTGATCATCCACTTCCTCGGCGTGCGCAACCGCGGCGGCGCGGAGACCCTGTCTCTGGATGCCGAGGAGCGGTTCGTGGGCGATCATTGGGCTCCCGGCCCGCTCGGGCTGCCCCTCCTGAACGACGTGCCGGCGTGGATGCTGTGCCGCATCATCGGCCGGTATCCGGTCGAGGAAAGCGCGGTCGTCGTGGTCCGGATCGAGGACGGCTTCCTGGGTGAGCCCGACGTTCCGCTGCTCTACCACGAGCGCGAGTACTGGGCGCCGGGCGACCGGGCGTAGCGCCCTACACGAGGCAGTTCGGGCCCAGGAGGCCCTTGAGTTCGCCGTAGAGGTCGGCCGTCACGGCGACCGGATACGGGATCTCGAACATCCGCGCGTTCTCGCCGCGCACCAGCCGCAACCGCACCTCGTTGTCACCGGCGTGCCGGATCAGCACGTCGTTGAGCGCGCTGATGACCTCGGTCGTCGCCCTGCTCTCCGCCACCGAGATCACGAGCGGCCCGGATCCGAGGCTCGGCCCCGTGTCGGGCTGGAACATCGACACCGCATGCAGATTCATGCCGTCGTCACGCAGCGACACCCGGCCCCGCACCACAACGATCGAGTCGCCGATCAGGGCGGGTGAGAACTCCTGGTAGGTCTTGCCGAGGAACATCACGGTGATCTCGCCGCCGAAGTCCTCGACCTGAACGATGCCGTACTGATTGCCGGAGTTGCGGGCTGTGCGGTGCTGCACGCTGGTCACGAGGCCGGCGACCGTCACGGTCTCACCGTCGGCCGCGGTCTCGCCGGCCAGCAACTCGGCGATGGTGACGCTGGCGTGGCGCGCCAGCTGGCTCTCGAGGCCTGCCAGCGGATGATCGCTGACGTACAGCCCGAGCATCTCCCGCTCGGCGGCCAGCTTCTCGCGCTTCGGCCATTCGGGTCGCTCGGGCACCGCCTCGACCGCGTGATCGGGCTCGTCCCAGAGGCTGTCGAAGTCGAATCCCACCTGCCCGTTCGCCTCGGCGCGCTTATCGCTGACGGCGCGCTCGACGGCGCCTTCGTGGATCTCGATGAGTGCGCGGCGGGTCGGGCCGAGCGAGT